>JAHHUJ010000129.1 GCA_020024075.1 Psychrobacter sp. | reverse complement strand
CTTGCGCTCAGGCAAAGAAAGATAAAAATCCTCTGCTCTAGAACACAAGCTTCAAAACCTAAGTGAGGTTATTATGCTCGCTCAACTTCTTCCTATGCTGATTATTACCTTCGGTGTCTTCGTGCTATTCTTCTTACTGATGGGCATCGGCTATATGGTAAAAAAAGAACCTTTACGTGGCTCATGTGGCCGTGTCGCCAACATGATGGGCGATGAAACCTGCCAGTTTTGTGGTAATGACCCCAACTTGTGTGAACAAATTAATGACGAAAAAGCGTTTGATCGTAAGAAAGCCGCTGACTTAGGTAAGTCTGCTTTATAAGCTACTTTTTTTAGCCAGTCATTTATACCCACACCTTTTTAGATTAAGCAAGTTCAAGTAATTGATACTAAAAATAGCCATTATATTTAATTCTGTTTTTTACTTAGACTTAGGCTCCCTGATACATTTCTGTTATAGTAAAACCATCGCTTAGGCGGTGGTTTTTTTATTTAAATCTATTGCTCCTTTTATTATTGTTTAGTGCTTTAATATGTCTAACTCTACCCCCTACGCTGAGTCTCAGACGCCAAAATCCGTAGCAAAAACGCCACGGACGGTATTTTGGCTAGTAGTCATTGCCATTTTATTAATGGCAAGTAATATGCGCTCCCCCATCGTTGCCCTAGGCTCAATTGCACCTGTGGTTCAAGAAGCGTTAGATCTTACTGCTGCCCACATTGGCTGGCTTGGGGCTATCCCCATGCTGATGTTTGCCTTAGGTGCCTTAGTCTCTCCAGCCATCGGTAAACGCTTTGGGCTGGAGAATACCCTTATTGCGGTCGTCGTAGTGTTAACTGCTGGTATTATTATGCGATCTACTTGGGTAAGTTGGCATGGGTTTCTGATTGGCACTATTTTATTATCGTTAGCCATTGGCTTCGCTAACACCTTAGTAGCGCCCATTATTAAGCAGCATACCCCAGCCAATATTGCCTTAGTCACCAGTATGTTTAGTTTAACCATGTCAGTTATGGCAGGATTAGTCTCAGGGCTGGTTTATCCTTTATCAGAACGTGTGGGTTGGCAGTGGGCACTGGGGGGCTGGGCATCTTTAGGCATCGCTGCGCTTGTGGCGTGGATTATCTTAAGACTAAAGCTGGGCTCTTCAAATAAAATGCCAGTAGCGACTTTAACCAAGGATGAAGAGGCACAAGAAGCCGCTTCGATATGGATGTCTCCTTTGGCTTGGCAATTGGCCCTATTTATGGGATTACAGTCGTTGCTGTTTTATACCATAGCTGCCTTTTTGCCCTCGATTTGGATCAGTAAAGGATTATCAGAAGTGGCCGCTGGTAGTATGGCTTCAGTTTTCCAATTTATGGCTCCCATTGCTATTATTGGTATGACTTGGCTGATTAGCAAACGAGGAGTCAAACTACAAACCATAGCCATCGGTGCAACGGTATTAAATGTCATTGGGCTTGTCGGAGTGGCTTATCTACCTTCACTTATGCCTCTGGTATGGACCGCCATTATGGGCTTAGGCTGTGCGGCGATTTTTACCTTATGTATCATGCTATTCTCCCTACGCACTTATACCCCAAACCAAGCCAGTAAGCTGTCTGGTATGGCACAAACCATTGCTTATTTGGTGGCCTTTGCTGGGCCTTTTGGGGCAGGCTGGCTCTATGAGCTATCAGGGAGCTGGGATGGGCCATTATTATTTATATTAATATTAACCATCATTAACGTAATTATTGCTTGGCTCGCCAGTCGCCCTATAATGATTGACGGCAAGCCTGCTTAGGAACTACTCTTAATTTATCTGTAAACTCTATTTATTACAGCTATTTTTTTGATTTAGCCTTCCCAATTTTTGTTAAAATTACCAAAAGGGTATTTCTATGAAATTTTCAAAATATGGTCAACAATTCACCAAAACCAGTGCCATCTCACAGTTAATGGACGACTTAGGCGATGCGCTAAAAAGCCCGACGCCAGTTAATATGTTAGGCGGTGGTAATCCAGCTCGCATTGATAAAGTGAATGAAGCCTATTTTGAGGTTTATAAATCACTAGAACAAGGGGGGATTGATGGCGGTGCCATTGAGTCAGTGGGTAACTACTCAAACCCTCAAGGCGATGCTAAGTTTATCGATGCTTTGGTGGCTTTTTTTAACCGTCATTACGACTGGAATCTAAGCACCGAGAATGTCGTCTTAACCAATGGTTCACAAAACGCTTTTTTTTACCTATTTAACTTATTTGGTGGGCAGTTTGAAGATGAAAATGGTGAGATAAGCACCAAATCAATTTTGTTACCATTAGCACCAGAATATATTGGTTATAGCGACGTACACATTGACGGCAAACACTTTATTGCCATCAAGCCTGAAATTGAAGAAGTTGAACACGAGGGCGAAACAGGCTTCTTTAAATACAAGGTAGATTTTGAGGCCTTAGAGAACTTGCCCGCCCTAAAAAATGGCGAAATTGGCGCCATCTGCTGCTCACGCCCTACCAACCCTACCGGCAACGTCTTAACTGATGAGGAAATGGCGCACCTATCTCGTATTGCCAAGCAGTATGAGGTGCCGTTAATTATCGATAACGCTTATGGCGAGCCGTTCCCAAATATCATTTATCCTGATGTCAATTTGAACTGGGATGAAAATACAGTACTGTGCTTTAGCCTATCAAAAATAGGCCTACCGGGTGCCCGTACTGGTATCATCATCGCTGCGCCAGAGGTGGTGAAAACAGTAAGTGCCATGAATGCGGTGGTCAACCTTGCCCCTACTCGCTTTGGTGCTGCCATTGTCACTCCACTACTCAATGACGATAGTCTAAAAGAGCTGTGTGATAATACCATTCAGCCTTTTTATGCCCAAAAAGCCAAAAAGGCCATTACTCATATCAAAGAGGAGATGGGCGATTATCCGGTCTTAGTGCATAAGCCAGAAGGGGCAATTTTCTTATGGGTATGGTTCAAAGACTTACCGATTAGCACCACTGAGCTATATGACCGCTTAAAGCAGAAAGCAACGCTGATTGTGCCCAGTGAGCATTTCTATCCCGGCCTAGACACTACCGACTACCCCCATGCCCATCAGTGTATCCGTATGAGTATTGCCGCTAGCGATGAGACTTTGGAAGCTGGTATCAAAGTCATTGGTGAGGTGGTGCGTGAGCTTTATGACAATTCTAAAAATTAAAGCACTACAAAATGACAGTGCCAAAATTACCTAATATAGAGCACCATATTGCTTTTAAGTCCACAAAGACGGATGTTTACTTTGTGGCTCAAGATTAATGGACAATAGCAGGATCACGTTTTAAATTCTTTGGTATTTGTGGATTAACAGTATTTGACGATTAGGTTTAGTATTTAAAACTAAAGACTATTTTTTATAACATCATTTGGACTCACGAACTCACTCACCAGCGTCCACTCAATGGCTGTGACACGCCGCACGCCGCCTGTGGCAGCGATGTCTAAATAGTAAGGCACTATATCGCCTTTGTTTAACACCACAAATTGTCTAAAGTCGCCAACCTCAAAGCCTACTTGATAGTCTGTCAAATTGTCATATTCATGGTATATAGGTTTGCCATCACTGTCGGTATCTTCGTTATAACGATAGCGACCACTATGTTGACATACTTGTCCTGAGGCGATGCGGTGCCGCTTGGTAGTTATTATCTCCACAGGGCTAATCTCGGTTATAGGAAAGATATACGGAGCATCAAAGCGACGTATCCAAGCATCACTGCTGATCAGGTCAAATCTGGGCGGTTCATCCTCCCATCCGCCAATGCTTAACATACCATAAGCACCATTGCGTAGTGGACGTAATAAGTCGTTTATCTTTATATAATCATCAGGTATAGGCTCTGTTGTGGGTAGTACTTGCGGCAGCTCGCTGGCTTTAATCAGATAGCCGTTAGCCATTTTGCTAATGTTTATATCTCGTTTTATAGCCTGCTGATAAAACTGCTTAGCTGTGCCATAGGCTTGCGCCAACTCATGACTGATATAGGTCAGCCAGTCGAGACTCTTTAGCCCATGCTGCATTTTATCAATATCATCATAAACCACACCCTGCACAATACCTAAGTTACGTTGTGCTTGTAGATAGATATCGGGGGCAACACTGTTCTCACTGTAAGGCATAGCGGCTTGCAGACCACTGATCGCGTAATACGGATTAAATAGAGCGATACAGTCTTGTATCAGAGCATTAACCAGTGGGCGATAAGACGTATCGACTAAATACTCGTAAGGTAAACGAAAACTAAAATAAGAACCCGTTTGTTTTTGCCAACTACGATTGGTTAAACAAGAAATAACATAAGGCGAGGCATAATCCTCCCATTTTGGGTCACCGCTATATAAATGATATTCAATAGCATCGTCCTCATCGGGATTATCCTGCAGCACTTGCTCAAAGCTTTTTGTATTGTCTCGCCAAACTGGCCTGACTTTGCCATTAGGTTGAGTCTTAAAGCCCCATGTTAGCTTATCATCAAACAGCTTGATGTATTGCTCAATACACTCTGCCAGTGCGGCTCGCTTGGCCTTGGTATGTCCACCCCAAAAGTAAAAGCAGCTTTGCCAATGCGCAGACAAGACAGTCATACCTTCGGGCTCAAGCTCTGTCGGCCATGCTGGGTCCATATAGCTGGCTTCTTCTACCCAGTGCGTTAAGCTTTGTTTATCTGTAATCATGATATAGCCTTTTTTACTCAATCAAACAAGCTTTTGGTAGGGCCAATAAACTCACTCACCAGCGTCCATTCAATGGCTTTGACACGCCGCACGCCGCCTGTGGCAGCGATGTCTAAATAGTAAGGTACAATATCACCTTTGTTTAACACTACAAATTGTCTAAAGTCGCCAACCTCAAAACCTACTTGATAGTCTGTCAAATTGTCATATTCATGGTATATAGGTTTGCCATCACTGTCGGTATCTTCGTTATAACGATAGCGACCACTATGTTGACATACTTGTCCTGAGGCGATGCGGTGCCGCTTGGTAGTTATTATCTCCACAGGGCTAATCTCGGTTATAGGAAAGATATACGGAGCATCAAAGCGACGTATCCAAGCATCACTGCTGATCAGGTCAAATCTGGGCGGTTCATCCTCCCATCCGCCAATGCTTAACATACCATAAGCACCATTGCGTAGTGGACGTAATAAGTCGTTTATCTTTATATAATCATCAGGTATAGGCTCTGTTGTGGGTAGTACTTGCGGCAGCTCGCTGGCTTTAATCAGATAGCCGTTAGCCATTTTGCTAATGTTTATATCTCGTTTTATAGCCTGCTGATAAAACTGCTTAGCTGTGCCATAGGCTTGCGCCAACTCATGACTGATATAGGTCAGCCAGTCGAGACTCTTTAGCCCATGCTGCATTTTATCAATATCATCATAAACCACACCCTGCACAATACCTAAGTTACGTTGTGCTTGTAGATAGATATCGGGGGCAACACTGTTCTCACTGTAAGGCATAGCGGCTTGCAGACCACTGATCGCGTAATACGGATTAAATAGAGCGATACAGTCTTGTATCAGAGCATTAACCAGTGGGCGATAAGACGTATCGACTAAATACTCGTAAGGTAAACGAAAACTAAAATAAGAACCCGTTTGTTTTTGCCAACTACGATTGGTTAAACAAGAAATAACATAAGGCGAGGCATAATCCTCCCATTTTGGGTCACCGCTATATAAATGATATTCAATAGCATCGTCCTCATCGGGATTATCCTGCAGCACTTGCTCAAAGCTTTTTGTATTGTCTCGCCAAACTGGCCTGACTTTGCCATTAGGTTGAGTCTTAAAGCCCCATGTTAGCTTATCATCAAACAGCTTGATGTATTGCTCAATACACTCTGCCAGTGCGGCTCGCTTGGCCTTGGTATGTCCACCCCAAAAGTAAAAGCAGCTTTGCCAATGCGCAGACAAGACAGTCATACCTTCGGGCTCAAGCTCTGTCGGCCATGCTGGGTCCATATAGCTGGCTTCTTCTACCCAGTGCGTTAAGCTTTGTTTATCTGTAATCATGATATAGCCTTTTTTACTCAATCAAACAAGCTTTTGGCAGGGCCAATAAACTCACTCACCAGCGTCCACTCAATGGCTGTGACACGCCGCACGCCGCCTGTGGCAGCGATGTCTAAATAGTAAGGCACTATATCGCCTTTGTTTAACACCACAAATTGTCTAAAGTCGCCAACCTCAAAGCCTACTTGATAGTCTGTCAAATTGTCATATTCATGGTATATAGGTTTGCCATCAC
>JAHHUJ010000128.1 GCA_020024075.1 Psychrobacter sp. | reverse complement strand
CTATGAAGAAGTGACTGCACTGCTTTCTGACCCCGATGTCATTAGTGATAACAACAAGTTTCGCGAGCTCTCTATGGAGCACAGTGATCTAACCGAAATCACGACTACGTGGCAGCGTTACCTTCAGGCTGAAACTGACAAAAAAGATGCCGAAGAGATGCTAAATGATGCAGCTGACCCTGAAATGAAGGCGATGATGCAAGAAGAAATCGAAACGGCTGCTGCTGAAATCGACAAGATGGAAGAAGAGCTTAACGTTATGATGCTACCAAAAGATCCTAACGATAAGGTACCAGCCTTCTTAGAGATTCGTGCAGGAACAGGCGGTGATGAAGCGGCGATATTCTCAGGCGATTTATTCCGTATGTATGAGCGTTATGCTTCTTCTCAGGGCTGGACTATTGAAATATTGTCAGCCAACGAAGGCGAGCATGGCGGCTATAAAGAAATCATTACCCGTGTTTCTGGTAATGATGTTTATGGTCGCTTAAAGTTTGAGTCTGGTGCGCACCGTGTACAACGTGTCCCTGAAACAGAAAGTCAGGGTCGTGTTCATACGTCAGCCTGTACCGTAGCGGTAATGCCAGAGGTTAAGATTGATGATACGGTTGAATTGAATCCTGCAGATATCCGCATGGATACTTTCCGCTCAAGTGGGGCGGGTGGTCAGCACGTTAACACCACCGACTCTGCGGTACGTCTAACGCACATTCCAACTGGTGTGGTGGCTGAATGTCAACAAGAACGAAGCCAACATAAAAACCGTGCCAAAGCGATGCAGATGCTAATTGCTCGTATTCAGCAAGCCAAAGTGCAAGAGCAGGTTGATAGCGCTGATGCGCTGCGCCGTAACTTAGTAGGTAGCGGCGATCGCAGTGAGCGTATCCGTACTTACAACTTCCCCCAAGGTCGCATGACCGATCACCGTATTAACCTAACTTTATACAAGTTAGACGCTATTATGGAAGGGGATTTAGACGAGCTGTTAGATGCGCTAACTCGTGAGCATCAAGCTGACTTGATGGCCAGTGTGAGTGGCGAGTAACGGTCTAAACTCTAAACCTAGAAAACTTAGAGCACTATCTTCTTTAGCGGTTTTATAAAAATCATTGTCATAAATAATTTGAGAGTCTTATGTCTAATAAAAATAATCAAGAGCAAGCCCAATCAATCGATGAAACCAATGACCTTATCGCTCAGCGTCAAGCTAAGCTAGATGAGATTGCTGCCTCGGGTAAAGTGGCTTATCCTAACCAGTTCAAACGTACTGATTATGCCGAAGATTTGCAACAGCAGTTTGAAGGTATTAGCAAGCAAGAAATTGAAGAAAAAGCTGCGGCGGGTGACAAAACTCAAGTTAACGTTGCTGGTCGTGTGATGCTGAACCGTGGTGCCTTTATCGTTATTCAAGATATGACAGGCCGTATCCAGCTGTATGTGGCACGTAAAGAGTTGGATAAAGAAACATTAGATTTGATTAAGTCACTAGATTTGGGTGATATTGTTGGTGTTTCTGGTTTCATCGGTCGTTCAGGCAAAGGCGACTTATATGTTCATATTGAAGAGATTACTTTATTAACTAAATCTCTACGTCCTATGCCAAATAAATTCCATGGTTTAGCAGACACCGAAGCCCGTTATCGTAACCGTCATTTAGACCTAATGACCAATGAAGATAGCCGTAAGACTTTTATGATTCGCAGCCAGGTAATCAGTGGTATCCGTAAATTTATGCTAAATGAGCGTTTTATGGAAGTTGAGACACCAATGATGCACCCTATCCCTGGTGGTGCTGTGGCGCGTCCATTCATCACGCATCATAACGCACTAGATATGCCATTATATTTACGTATTGCTCCAGAATTATACCTAAAACGTTTGGTCGTTGGCGGCTTTGAGCGCGTATTTGAGATTAACCGTAGCTTCCGTAATGAAGGGGTATCGACTCGTCATAACCCTGAATTCACAATGATTGAGTTTTATCAAGCCTATGCAGATTATAAAGACTTGATGGACTTAACTGAGCGTTTATTTAATGAGTTAGCAACTGATATTTTGGGTACTACAGAGCTGACTTATCAAGGTGAGACTATTAGTTTTGAAGCACCTTTTGCTCGCTTAAGCATGAAAGATGCGATTGGTCAGTATGCAGAAAACTTTGATATGAGCAAAATTGATGACAGAGATTATTTAGCGGACTATGCACAGAACGTTTTAAAACAACAGGTTAAAGAAGGCTTTGGTGTAGGTAAACTACAAACCATTATCTTTGAAGAAACCGCTGAGCATAAATTGCGTCAGCCAACCTTCATTACTGAGTACCCAGCTGAAACCTCACCGTTAGCTCGCCGTAATGATGAAAATCCTGAAATCACCGATCGTTTTGAATTGTTCATCGGTGGACGTGAGATTGCTAACGGATTTAGTGAGCTTAATGATCCTGCGGATCAGGCGCAGCGTTTCCATAATCAAGTGGCAGAAAAAGAAGCCGGTGATGATGAAGCCATGCACTTTGATGCCGACTATATTGAAGCCTTATCTTATGGCCTACCACCAACAGCGGGTGAGGGTATCGGTATTGACCGTTTAGTTATGTTATTTACCGATGCGGCCAGTATTCGTGATGTGATTTTATTCCCACATATGCGTATGAAGCACTAAGCGAAAACTTAACTTTATATTAAGATTTATGCAATAAAATAAGGATGTAGGACTGCCTAGAGTGCAGTCCTATATTTTTTTAAACACCACTAACATATGTGCAACAGAGCCAAAAAAACGGTATAGTAATAAGCATTAAAATACTATTATGTATAATACAGTTTAGCTAAGCACTTAAATCTAACTCAAGAGAATCCTAGACCTCTTATTAGCTCTGTATCAACAATTGGAGTTTCCCCGAAGTCTATGCCAAATAATAAACCGCATTCAGAACAAGTACCAAATTTCGACTGGAGCGCTATGCTCCATCGTACCTTTTTATCAGTCTATTTAGATAATAAGGATCCTTTAGTCGGTCAAGGTAAGTTTGATTATGCTTTTAGAATCGGTAAACAGCTGTTATACGTCCTAACTCATGAACATATGGTGACGGTTGATAGTCCTAATATTGCAAAGTCTATGCTGGCTGAAATAAGACTACAGGCTGCCACTGATATTAATAAGCGTTTTGAGCAGCTAGTAAGTGATGTGGCTCTACCCATAGCAGATGAGGCTCAAGAGGTACAGAACATTCATTATATTGGCCTTACCTCACTAACATTAGTGCACCAAGACACAGGTTATCAGGTAGAGCATGAGTATGGCAGTAGCTTCTTTCAAGAAGAAGGTGCTCTTGATTTAGCGAATGAAACTAAGGCTTTACAGTTATTTAGTCTAAATAGCTTCTATCAACTGGTTCAGCTACTACAAACCCCAAATGATTTATTGAGTTATTTTGATTATCACTTAACTCAGTTAGTCAATTGCAATGACTTTCAGGGAGAGCTAGAGCTGGCGCAACAGTTTTTAAATAGTCCTGTTTTTTATCACAGAGCAGTAGCTGTTCAACAAAAGTTGGTTAAAATAGGGTTGCTGGCCAAGGTTGAAACTCGGCTAACAAACATTATTAATAATACCAGCCCACAATTATCTCAAGAGCTAGAGGCAATGGCTCAGAAGCTGCAGTCTCATTCTACTGTTTTCCAAAAGCTGCTAAATGGGGCTACCAAACGCCGTTATGAAGCTGGAGATACCCTCCCTCTTGAAGAGGTCAAAATTTTAGTTGCTGAGTCTATGTATACTCGATTGAGTATCATTGAAGAGATGCTGGATTACGAAAACAAATCCAGAGAAGAGTGTCTAAATGGCTATCTTTGCCATCAGCATTCTTACAATGATTTTGGTAATCACTATGTCATTGTTGTCTATGGCTTAGATCAACAAGCACAGTATTCAAAGCAGTGGCTACAACAGAACTATCAAGACTTACTATCTGATATTAATGCACAGCTTCAAGACCCAGCAATGAAAGAATATTTTATTTTAGGATTTGATATGTCTAATGATGATGGGAAGGGTAATGTGACCGTTCTAATGGATGTATATCATCAGTCGGGCTCAGTATTGTCTAAAAGTGATAGCAATAGTATTGAGAACTAGTAATAAGTGATTAAGAATAATTGATAATAAATAAGTAAATTAATAGCAATACATAAAAAAGCTCAAGCTTTAGTTTCTGGCTTGAGCCAAACATTTGTTTACTTTTTTGAGTTTTTAAATTACATATCATAGGTTTGGTTGTCCATTATGTCGCAGCAGTATCAAGTTTTAGCACGTAAATATCGCCCAAAAAACTTCCACGAGTTGGTAGGGCAGACCCATGTGTCTAAAGCACTTATTAACGCCATTGACCATAATAGGCTACACCATGCTTACTTGTTTACGGGGACTCGTGGGGTAGGTAAAACCACTATTGCTCGTATTTTATCTAAATGCTTAAACTGCGAAACTGGGATTACGAGTACTCCATGCGGGGTATGCAGTAGCTGTGTGGCGATTGATCAAGGTCGCTTTATTGATCTTATTGAGATTGATGCGGCCTCACGTACCAAAGTTGAGGATACTCGAGAGCTTATCGATAATGTACCCTATGCACCCACCCAAGGTCGTTATAAAGTTTATTTAATTGACGAAGTGCATATGCTGTCTACGCACAGCTTTAATGCGTTATTAAAAACGTTAGAAGAGCCTCCTTCACACGTAAAATTCTTGTTAGCGACGACAGATCCTCAAAAGCTACCTATCACTATTATTAGTCGCTGCTTGCAGTTTGTACTGCGACCTTTACCGCAGCAAGCGTTAAGTGATCATATTGCCAATTTGTTGACGCAAGAAGGTATTGAATTTACTCAGCCAGCACTCTGGCAGTTGGCCAATGCTGCCAAAGGTTCGGTGCGTGATGCTTTGTCTCTGACTGACCAAGCCATTGCCTTCGGTCAAGGGGCATTAACCGATGAAACGGTTAATGATATGTTAGGATTAATTGATAATGCAGACTTAGTGCAGCTGCTGCTTGATATTTATCAAGGTGATACAGAGTCAGTCTCGGCTCATATTGAGCAAATGCGGGCGCAAATGGTCGATGCTGGTAGTATGTTTGATGGGCTAGCAGAGCTATTGCATCAAATCGCTATGGTACAGCTATTGCCAAACGTGGCTTTAAACGTCAATGACAAGCAAGCTGAGCAAATCAAGCAGTTAGCTGGCATTATCACTGCTGATGTGTTGCAGCTTTACTATCAGATTGTTATCCAAGGGCGTGAGCAAATTAAGCTGGCCAATACTCCGCTGCAAGCGTTAGAGATGTGCTTATTGCGGTTGTTAGCATTTAGACCACTGGCTCTTAATGAGGTGCCTACGCCTACGGTTTCTGATTCGCAACCAGTTGCAGCGGCAACCCTTGAAGCTACTGTATCACAGCAGGTTGAACCTGATGTCTCTGATCAAAATATTCTGAATCCAGAGCTGGGTGTTGGCACGGCTAATGCAGAGCCTGCTGAGTCGTATACCACCGTTGAAGCTGAAACAGAAACTAAAGTTGCTACTAATTCTGACAGCATTATTGATTCGTCAACGACTGACAGTTTGATGCTAAACAGTATTCAACAGACTGACGATTATGATGGTGACTTAGATAACCCAAATAGCTTAAGCAACCTAAGCAACTTAAGCAATTCAAGCAGCTTAAGCAATGTGAGTAACTTGAGTGACTTTGGCTCTGAGTCAGTACAAGTAGAAGAAAATCTCCAGAATTTAGATGATTCTGCTCAAAGTAATACCAATAATATTGAGTTTGAGTCTAATTCTCAATTAAATACTTTATTTACAGACGAAAGTGATTTAAAATCTTCTGTTTCGTATAATAATACTGATTCTATGCAGTCAGTAGATGCGGAATTGGACGGTATAACGGCTGAACAACAAGCGTTTTTAGAAACCAGTAAAACCCATTCTAATCAAAATCAGTCTGCTTCTCAGCCACTAGCAGACCTGCCTGCTAAAAGCGAAATTAATTCACAGCTTGCAGCAGACGATCCACGCGTATTATTAAAGTGTGCTCCAATAGAGCTGGTAGGGCAGTGGACACCTGAAAAATGGGATTACTGGTTACAGACTGCTAGGGAGTCTGGCGCATTGGCATATGATCAGCTTGCTTTGGCAAGACAAGGGGTTATGACAGGTGCAATCTCTGGTGAAAGTGTCTTTAAAGTTGCCTTTGATACTAAAAACATGCAAAGTATTTTTAATCACTTAGC
>JAHHUJ010000127.1 GCA_020024075.1 Psychrobacter sp. | reverse complement strand
ATGGGACGCTGGTTAAGAATTGATGGTCAACCCCCTGCTGAATAGCTGTCAGCGATGGTAGCCATTTCCCTCTAAGGAAGCTTTTATTTTATAATGAGAATATTGTGCTTTACTTTATAGCTATTTTTTGTAAGTCTTAAATATTTTATAAATTGCTAAACTTACATTAGCCTCATTATTGTTTATTCAGTGCTACTTACTTAGTGCTACTTTTTTTGTATCGCAGCATTTTATCTAGTTTTTAAATTTTCATTTTTTGTTTTAACTCAACATATAAGACGGCTTCTATGACTGATTCGACTAACTCCACTCCAGATTACAAAGATACGTTAAACCTTGCCGATACCGCGTTTCCAATGCGAGGCAACCTAGCTAAGCGTGAGCCAGATTGGTTAAAAGCTTGGGAGGCAGATGATGTGTATGGCAAAATTCGTGAAGCCAAAGCAGGACGTGAAAAATACATCTTGCATGATGGCCCTCCATACGCCAACGGTCAAATTCACTTAGGTCATGCGGTAAACAAAGTTCTAAAAGACATTATTGTTAAATCAAAAACCTTATCAGGTTATGATGCTCCCTATGTGCCTGGTTGGGACTGTCATGGTCTACCTATTGAACAGAAGGTAGAAGCCAAGGTAGGTAAGGTCGGTCAAAAGGTATCAGCGACTGAATTCCGTGGTTTATGCCGTGAATACGCTCGTAGCCAAGTTGACTTACAAATGGCGGACTTCAAACGTCTTGGGGTATTTGGGGATTGGGATAATCCTTATCTAACCATGAACTTTCATCAAGAAGCCAATATCGTCCGTGCTCTAGGTAAAATCTATGCCAATGGCTATGTTACTCGTGGCATGAAGCCCGTTAACTGGTGTCTAGATTGTGGCTCTTCATTGGCTGAGGCTGAGGTTGAATATGAAGATAAAACCTCAGACGCCATCTACGTAGCTTTCGACCTAGTTGATCCCGCGCAAGTTTTACCTGAAGGCAATACTGACAAAACAGCAGCAGTTATCTGGACCACAACCCCGTGGACCTTACCAGCTAACCAAGCCATCGCTGTCAGTGCTGACTTTGAATATAGCGTTGTCAAAACCAGCAAAGGCAATCTGCTGCTAGCGACAGACTTAGTAGAAGATGCTCTGCAAGCGCTTGGGTTAGAAAACGAAGGCGTTATCACCACCCTATCTGGCGATAAGCTTGAGCTGATCAAAGCTCAGCACCCCCTAATCGAGTCACGCCAAGTGCCAATCATTTTGGGCGATCACGTGACCACTGAAAGCGGTACTGGTCTAGTCCACACCGCCCCTGCTCATGGTGCCGACGACTATATAGTAAGCTTACGTTATGACTTACCTGTGACCAACCCTGTCGGCGGTAATGGTGTCTATCTAGAGACGGCTGAAGTATTCATTGGTGAGCACATTTACAAAGCTCAACCAAAAATCATTGAGACCTTGAGTGACAGTGGCCATCTATTAAAGCATTACAAAATGGAGCACAGCTATCCGCATTGCTGGCGTCATAAATCTCCCATTATCTTCCGTGCTACTCCGCAGTGGTTTATCCGCATGGATCACAAGGTCACTGAAGGTGGTAACACTTTAAGACAGCAAACCATGCAGGATATCCCAAATGTCATTTGGACACCTGCTTGGGGTCAAAACCGCATTGAAGCTATGGTTGCTGGTCGTCCAGACTGGTGTATCTCTCGCCAGCGTACTTGGGGCGTGCCTATTCCTTTCTTTACCCATAAAGACACCGATGAGCTGCATCCCAACACCCTAGAGTTGATGGAAGACATCGCTCAAGTTATCGAAAAAGGCGGGGTAGAAGCTTGGTTTGACGCCTCAGCTGAAGACTTCATCGGCGAAGATGCCAAGGAATATGTGAAATCAACCGATACCTTAGACGTTTGGTTTGACTCAGGGACCACCCACTTTGCGGTGCTTGAGCAAGACGACAACCAGACCAACCCTGCAGATATGTATCTGGAAGGCTCAGACCAACACCGTGGCTGGTTCCAGACCTCATTGCTAACCTCTGAAGCTATGTATGGTAGAGCGCCGTACAAACAAGTATTAACCCACGGCTTCGTGGTCGATGAGAACGGCCGTAAGATGAGTAAGTCACTGGGCAACATCATCAATCCACAAGATGAGATTAATAAAACTGGCGCCGATATGCTGCGTATGTGGATTGCCTCAAGCGATTACCGCTATGAGATGAATGCTGGTAAACAGGCGTTTAAGGGTGCGACAGATATGTATCGCCGTATCCGTAACACGGTACGCTTCTTGCTAGCCAACACCGATGACTTCAAGCCAGAAAGCGACAGCTTGGCTATGGATGAATTGGTTAGCTTAGACAAATACATTATGCTCCGTGCCCAAGCAGCACAAAAAGCAATCGTTGCAGCTTATGATGCGATGGACTTCCACCAAGTCACCCAACAAGTAACGGCTTTTTGTTCTCAAGATTTGGGCGGCTTCTATCTAGACATTATTAAAGACCGTCAGTACACCACTATGGCGGATGGCAAGCCACGTCGTTCAGCACAAACAGCGATGTACCATATCACTCATGCTTTATTACGCTGGATTGCGCCTATATTGAGCTTTACCGCTCAAGAAGCTTGGGAGGTATTCCTCAAAGACAATGCTAAAGACAGCAATGCCTATGTCTTCACTCAAGACTGGTATCAGCTACCTGACTTTAGTATGGACAAAATCAGTGAGGCAGATTGGGCAGTTATTCTGGAAGCTAAAGATGCCATCAACAAAGTTATTGAGCATGCTCGTGAACAAAAAATCATTAATGCCAACTTATCAGCAGCGGTTGCTATCTATGCTGATGGTGAGGTTTACGATAGCTTAGCCAAGCTTGAAGATGAACTGCGCTTTGTATTAATTACCAGTTCAGCGAGCTTAAATAAGCTAAGTGACTCACAGTTAGGCAGTGCCACCGAGTTAGATAATCTTCGTGTTGCAGTCACGCCAGCTGAAGGCACTAAATGTATTCGCTGTTGGCACGTGCGTGATGATGTAGGCTCAGATCTTAAACATCCTGAGATTTGCACCCGCTGTGTGAGCAATATCGATGGTACAGGCGAGGTTCGAGACTATGCCTAATGATTCAGGCTCTTCAACTAACACGCCTGCCTACGCTACAGCGACACCTAGCTTGTCCAAGCGGCCAAAACTGATACCTAATAGAGGCCATGCTTTATTGTGGTATGTGCTCTCTTTGGTAGTAATTGGACTGGATCAATGGACCAAATGGTTGGCTGAGCTAAAGCTTAACTTCCATGAGCCAGTGGCTGTTATTGAGCCGGTTTTGAATTGGACATTGGCCTATAACTATGGTGCTGCTTTTAGCTTCTTAGCGGATCAAGGCGGCTGGCAAAAGTGGTTTTTTGCTGGGCTATCATTTGCGATGTCATTATTTTTAGTGATTTACCTCACTCGAGCTCCGCGTCAAGCTAAGCTGCTCAATGTTGGTTTGGCCTTAATCTTAGGCGGCGCCATTGGCAACTTAATCGACCGAGTACGCATTGGTAAAGTTATTGACTTCATCCATGTGCATTATGCCGATGTGTGGCACTACCCTATTTTTAATGTGGCAGATATCGCCATCTGTGTTGGCGTAGCCATTGTAGTGATAGACATGCTATTTTTGGAAGGTAAGCGTAATGCCAAATTCCAAGCTTAAGCTAATCTAGGCTAACTATTAAGGCTCAGAGAACCGTTAAATAGTAAAGCAACAAAGCCCGTCAATTGACGGGCTTTGTTATGCTTGGCTTGTCAACACTTAAAACTGGGACAGATCGCCTCCCGAAATAAGATACAACAGCGCGGCTAAATTCACTAAAACGGTTAGGTAATACGTCAATCTAAACTCAGACTTTTTGGTTTTATGACGCAGATAACTTTGAGCCATCATAGCGCCTACCCAGCCTCCAAGCACACTAAGTAAGTGTAAAGTGGATTCAGGTGTCCGCCATGTACCCTGCTGAGCGGCCTGCTTATCCTTAGCATAAACCAAATAAGTGATCGCCCCTATTAATACAAACCAACCCACGACGCTCCAACTTAGCTTACCCATAGCAGCAATTAATACTAAAGCTGCATAAAAACCCACGGCTAGCATAAGCTGCTGCTTTTGTTTTTGGTGCAGACTAACCGGCTGCTTTGACCTTCTTATCGGGCTTTTTTTCATCATATTCTCTTAAACAAAACTTTGAGGTTTATGCCTAATTTTACAACAGGCTTGATAGCTGCTTAATAACTGCTTAATAACTACTTAATAACTGCGTTTATACCTCTAAAGCGCTTGCATAATTGGTTCATCATCACCATCTATAATACAAACCCTAGGCTAGCTTTGTGAGGCTACTATCTTGAAGCAATAGCGATTTTATGGATATTTGCTACTGTCATTGAGCCTCAAATTAACACAAATCCCTATTAAGTATAACTACTGACTTAAATATAATGACCAATAAAACTAATAATAACACTAATAAAACTCTGAACCAGTTACTGGCAACCAGTCCGTTGCCTAAAGGAGAGCAGTTGAAGGTAGGCATTATAGGTGGCGGGGTTGCAGGCTCAACCATTGCCATTCGTTTGGCAGCTTTAGGCGTCGAGACGTATTTATTTGAATCTAAAGCCAGTTTAATCGATGGTCCACCTATGTGCCACCTTCATGCTGGCGGTAACTTGTATCGTGAAATACCGGACAATGACTGCGTAGAACTATTGAAACAATCGATAGATATGTTACGTATGTACCCACACAGTATTGACGTTAGACCCACTATTATTGCCATTCCTAAGCGAGATGAGGGCAATCCTGAAGACCTTTTGCCTCGTCTGCAGCTACTTACCCGTGAATATGAAGCCATGATCACAGCTGACCCTGCCAATAAGGTATTGGGAGAAGCTGAGGACTACTATCGTCTCTATGATAGACAGCAGTTACAGGCGTTACTTGAAGCCAATGATTCTGACCCCTCTTTATTTCCTGAAGGGCAGATACCCCAAGAGCTGGATCACTGGGTAGTCAATGCAGCAAAGCATCTAAATTTAGACAAGCTCAAATTCCCTATCGTTGCAGTACAAGAATATGGCTGGAATATTTTCCGTTTGGCCGCCTCGGCTCAGATTGCCCTTGGTTGTTATCCCAATGCTCACCTGCTACTCAACACCCAAGTTATCAATGTCACCGCAGCGAATAGCGCCAATAATGTGACCAATACTGATGCCAATACTAATACCAATAATGATGCTAGCAATAAAGATGCAGGGCCAAAATGGGTAATCAATTACCAGCAGTCTATGGCGGCAGGTCAGGCTGAAACTAAAACCATTACCGTGGACTATCTAATCAATGCTTGCGGCTTTAAAACCGGCATTATTGATAACATGATTGGAATCCCTGTGCAGCGTATGGTTGAGTTTAAGGCCTCCTATGTGACGCATTGGAACCGAGCACCTAAAGCGTTCCCTACCTCTGTTAATACAGATTTGATCTCTCCTTCTATTAGGATGCCAGAGATTATTATCCACGGCAAAAGGGGAACGCCCCAAGGCATGGTTCAGCTCACGCCCTACCCTGACGGCTATTATCAAATCCATAGCATGAATAAAGCGGTCACTTTATTCAAAGATGGCTTAGTGGCCACCAAAGAAGACGATGCCCAACCAGAGCTAAAGCCAAAATACTTGGATTATATTAAAGACGGCTGGAATCCTGCCACACTACATGAGCGCAGTCAAAGAGCCATTGATGAAGTCAGTGAATTTGTGCCAAAATTCGCTACTGCAACCCCCACAGGGAATGCTTTATACGGCGGTCAGCAAATACCTGGGGATAATGACACCTTACGAGTTGCAGATGTCAGCCTATACCCTGAACTGAACTATGCTCGTGCTGAGAATGTGAAGGCCTCCTCGGCATTAGAGGCATCTGACGATATTGTGGCACTGCTTAAATCACAAAAATTTATCAACCCAACAGCACAGCAAAACGCAACTCGCCAGCATCATCAATGGAGTTACTTGAGTCATAGCAATAAGCAAGATGTGGATGAATTGGCCAGACAGTTTGCCACTGAACGAGCTTTTCCAGCACCCATGTCAGGAGTCATCACTCCACTGGATTAGCAACAGAAGATTTAATAGATAAAAGACGATTTAACAGGTACAAGATAATTTAATAAGTACAAAGCAGGTACAAAAAAAACTGCCTTTAAGGAAGGCAGCTTTTTCCTTTTTTTAGTTATACGCAATGGGTGCAATGGCG
>JAHHUJ010000126.1 GCA_020024075.1 Psychrobacter sp. | reverse complement strand
GTTATGGATGTGTCCGAGCATGAGATTATTACAGATTATCTAGACTCACGAGATGACCGACAGAAATTTGCCTATTTCCGCTATCGTGATGCTAACAATCAACCTCGTTATTTGTTGACGTATGATGTTATGGGTAATAAGCAGCAAGCGATAAATGCTGTAGATAGCGTGGATTTTGGTTTGCCAGCCAATATTCAAGTCATTCCTGAAAAGATTTCAGATTATTTAGATATCATTGAGAACTATGAATTGATGGGCCCAGTAAAAGACTTATCTAGAAATAGAACGCGACAAGTCAAATTACAGCCGACTAAAAGCGAGTTGGCTCCTCGCCGTCCTACTAGTGACTTAGAGTCTTCTCAACAAAGTAATGAGGGTTCTGATAATCAAAGTAATAGCAGTTCGTCTCAATCAGACCAGTCACAAGCTGCTAATACCCAAATTAAAGACTCAAGCGATACTAGCGACACGTTATCGCTTCAAGAGGATCGTAAAGTAGTTACACCAAGCTCGAATACTGAAAGTGTAACACCTGCTCAGCCGAAAGAACCTACTAAACCAAAAACAGAGTCTAGTAAACAGCCATCCACTGAGCCAACTAAGCCACAAGAGAAAAAACCAGCAGAAAGCAATAAAAACAATCAAAAACCTGCCAATAGTGCAGAAGGTGATAGTATTAAACAGCTTATTGAACAAAAATCTGAATAATTAATGGGCTGCGAGTTTTTGAGATTTAAAAAAGAGACATTCTAATAGAGTGTCTTTTTTTTTGACTATCATGAGTGGTAAGTAGACAGTTATTAGTGGTAAGTGGGCAGTGATTTTAGAAGATCTTTATTGACTTATTATCTTTTCTCGCCCTTTAATAATAAGGCATGAAAACTATTGTTGGGTATGAGATGGGTAGTCAAATGACACAGTATAAATTGGTGTAATAGTGTTTTTCAAATACTGGAAAATCAAAAACCTATTAGTTCATAAGGGTTTGTACAAAAATAAAAAGCCATGAAAAAATAAAAACGTTCATTAAATTTCACTGGATTTTATAACCATGTTTCTCTAATATGGTTTATATGACGTTTGGCAATGCTATTGCAGAGGTTCTGCTTGCCGATAGCTAATATGAATATTTTTAGCTATTTTAGGGCATTGCTGTAGTCATTATTCAATCATTATTTACGACGCTTTATTAGATGATGAATAGTTACCTTGTACGGCCGATAAAGTGTTAAATATTATCCCAGCTTTTTTGTCTGTATTATTAGGTAGGGTATTAATGTTTAAACGATATATTGTTGTTGAGCATTGAACTCACAAAGCGTCATAGTCATTAATATATAAAGTAAGATGTCTATTCGAACTCTCTATTTTTTGGCTCACTTCCTAACACAGCTATTATGTCTATCCCTATAGCTGTGCCCATCTCGAACATTCATAGGTGATGAGAATAATTCATTACATGATTAAAGGACATGCCATGACACAGAAATTTATAGCCCAATGTGCCGCCCAAAATTACCCCGATAGCCAACCCTCTCAATTCTCTTCAGAACCTTCTACTCAAGACCACCCCTCCTATTTAGCCTCTCCTGATGATTTCAAAGACAACTGTGGTTTTGGCCTAGTTGCTCACATTGAAGGCAAGCCTAGCCATCATTTAGTAAAAACAGCCATTCATAGCTTAAGCTGTATGACTCACCGCGGCGGCGTTGCTGCCGATGGTAAGACAGGGGATGGCTGTGGTCTATTACTGGCCAAGCCGGTTGATTTTTTCCACACTGTGGCATCGGAGATTGGGTTTGAGCTTACTGAAAACTTCGCTGTGGGCATGGTGTTTTTAAACCTAGATGAGAAGCTTGCAGCGCATAGTCAGCAAGTGCTTGATAAAGAAGTGGCTGCTCAAGGCCTGAGCGTGGCAGGGTGGCGTGACGTACCCGTAGATTTATCCATAGTGGGTGAGATAGCTCGTGAGACCCTGCCTCAGTTCAAACAAATTTTTGTCAATGCGCCAAGCGACTTGAGTACTGAAGACTTTAATCGTAAGTTGTATGTTGCACGCAAAAAAGCAGAGCTGGCGTTGACTGAAGATGAGCTGTTTTATGTGACTTCCCTCAATTGTGAGACAGTCATTTATAAAGGCTTGGTGATGCCATCAGACTTGCCAGCTTTCTATAGCGATTTGCAAGACAGCCGTCTGCATTCACACATTGTGGTGTTCCACCAGCGTTTCTCAACCAATACTTTACCACGTTGGCCACTGGCGCAGCCGTTCCGTTATTTGGCACACAATGGTGAGCTAAATACCATTACAGCCAACCGTAACTGGTCTGTGGCGCGTACCCCAAAACTTGAAACACCTAAATTGCCTGAGATTACTCAGCTACATCCGTTGGTGAACCGTACTGGTTCTGACTCTTCAAGCTTAGACAATATGCTTGAAGTGCTTATCTCAGGCGGTATGACCTTATTCCACGCTATGTCAATTCTAGTGCCACCAGCTTGGCAAAACGTAGACAGCATGGATATGGACTTGCGTGCTTTTTATGAGTTTTACTCGCAGCACATGGAGCCTTGGGATGGTCCAGCCGGTTTGGTTATTCAAGATGGTCGTTATGCGGTGTGTATGCTAGATCGCAACGGTCTACGTCCGTCACGTTGGGTCACTACCAAAAATGGCTATATTACCGTCGCTTCAGAAATTGGCGTATGGGATTATGATCCTGACGATGTGATTGCCAAAGGTCGTGTCGGGCCCGGTCAAATGCTGGTTATTGATACCTTGAATGGGGAAGTGCTAGATGATCAGGTGATTAGTAATCGCTTGAAAAAAGCACATCCTTATCGCAAATGGCTACGTGAAGAAGCCACCCGCATTCGTGAAAATGAGCAAATAGAAGAAAGACTGCTTGAACAAAGTGTGCGCGGTGAGCCGCTTAAAGCGCTACAAAAGATGTTTAACATCACTAATGAAGAGCGTGCTGAAATTATTCGTCCTAATGCCGAAAATGGTCAAGAGCCTGTGGGTTCAATGGGTGATGATACCCCTATGGCAGTGCTGTCTAAGCAAGTACGTAATGTGGCTGACTTTTTCCGTCAGCAGTTTGCTCAAGTAACCAACCCACCGATTGACCCTTTACGAGAGTCCATCGTGATGTCCCTGCAGACCTGCTTAGGGGCCGAGACTAATATCTTTAACCCAACCCCACGTGATGCACACCGTATTATATTGTCATCCCCTGTGTTGTCACCTAGCAAGATGCAGCAGATCGAGGCTCTAGATGATCCTGACTTCGTCAGCCAGCGTATCGATATTAATTACGATGAGTCATTAAGCTTAGATGTGGCTATTAAGCAGATTTGTGAGCAAGTAGAGCAAGCGATTTTAGATAAAAAAACGCTTATTATCTTGTCAGATAAAGGCATTGAAAAAGGCAAACTACCAGCCAACGCTATTTTAGTGACAGGGGCTGTGCATCATTATCTAATTGAAAAAGGTCTGCGTACCGATGCCAACTTAATTATTGAGACAGGTGTTGCTCGTGATTCACATCAAGTAGCAGTATTGATTGGCTTTGGTGCGACCTGTGTCTATCCTTACTTGGCTTATGATGTTATTTCAGACTTAGTGTCTTCAGGCGAGCTATTGGGCGATCCGTTACAAGCCCGAGCCAATTTCCGCAAAGGCCTAGACAAAGGTTTGCTAAAAATCTTATCAAAAATGGGCATTTCAACCATTGTCTCTTATCGCGGTGCTCAGCTGTTTGAAGCGGTTGGTTTGTCCGATGAGATTGTAGAGTTGTGCTTTAAAGGGGTACAAAGCCGAATTAAAGGTGCGACCTTTGAGGACTTAGCTTTAGACCAAGCATTACTAGCCAAGAACGCTTTTAGTCGCCGTACGCCACTGGATCAAGGTGGTATGCTCAAGTTTGTGTTTAACAAAGAATACCATGCGTTTAACCCCGATGTGATTAACACCTTGCATCAGGCGGTTCGTACTGGCGATTATGAGAACTATCGTGAGTATGCCAATTTAGTCAATACACGACCTGTGGCCACGTTACGTGATTTGTTGCAGTTAAAATCAGGCAATAGTATCCCAGTAGATGAAGTAGAAGATATTGAGCATATCCTACCTAGATTTGACTCTGCGGGTATGTCACTAGGGGCTTTATCACCTGAGGCTCATGAAGCAATTGCGATGGCGATGAATACCATTGGTGGTCGTTCAAACTCAGGTGAGGGCGGTGAGGATCCTGTGCGTTATGGCACAATACGTAACTCAAAAATCAAACAGATTGCTTCGGGTCGATTTGGGGTTACACCTGCCTATTTACGCTCAGCCCAAGTTTTACAGATTAAAGTGGCACAGGGGGCAAAACCGGGTGAAGGAGGACAGTTACCTGGGGGTAAAGTGAACTCCTTGATTGCTCGCTTGCGTTACTCGGTTCCTGGGGTGACCTTAATCTCACCACCACCACATCATGATATTTATTCAATTGAAGATTTGGCGCAGCTGATTTTTGATTTAAAGCAAGTAAATCCAGATGCGTTAGTGTCGGTGAAGTTGGTATCACGTCCAGGTGTGGGCACTATTGCCACTGGGGTTGCTAAAGCTTATGCCGACTTGATTACTATTTCTGGCTATGATGGCGGTACTGCAGCCTCGCCACTGTCTTCTATTCACCATGCTGGATCGCCTTGGGAGTTAGGCTTGGCAGAAGCACATCAGTCGCTACGTGTAAATGGCTTGCGTGACAAAGTGCGTATGCAGACCGATGGGGGTCTAAAAACAGGTCTGGATGTGGTCAAAGCGGCCATCTTAGGGGCGGAAAGCTTTGGCTTTGGAACCACGCCTATGATTGCCGTGGGCTGTAAGTACCTGCGTATCTGCCACCTAAACAACTGTCCGACTGGGGTTGCTACGCAGCAAGCGCGTCTGCGTGATGAACATTTCATCGGTGAAGCAGAAATGTTGATCAACTTCTTTAAGTTTGTGGCAACTGAAACCCGTGAATGGCTCGCGTTCTTAGGGGTGCGTTCTATGGAAGAGTTGGTGGGTCGTACTGACTTACTAGAAGTGCTTGAAGGTACTACCCAAAAGCAGCGTAATTTAGATTTATCGCCACTATTACATAGTCATCCTGCGGCAGAAGGCAAACCACAAACTTGTCAGGTAGAGCGTAATGAGCCGTTTGATAAAGGGCTGTTGGCCGAAAAAATGATCGAGGATATGATTGTCCCCATTCGCCAAGGCCAAGGTGGCACTTTTAGCTATCAAGTAGGCAACTGTGACCGCTCTATTGGTGCCCGTATTTCAGGTGAAATCGCTCAGGTTTGGGGCAACCTAGGTATGTCAGACAGTCCTATTAAGCTGCATCTGGCAGGGACAGCGGGTCAAAGCTTGGGTGTGTGGAATGCTGGTGGCTTAAACATTGAGCTTGAAGGGGATGCCAACGACTATGTGGGTAAAGGTATGGCTGGCGGTGAGATTGTGATTTATCCACCAAAAGGCTCAACTTTTGCCTCGCAAGAGACCGCTATTATCGGTAACACTTGTCTTTATGGAGCCACTGGCGGCAAGTTATACGCATCAGGTACTGCCGGCGAGCGTTTTGCGGTTCGTAACTCAGGCGCTCATGCGGTAGTTGAAGGGGTAGGTGACCACTGCTGCGAATATATGACTGGCGGCGTAGTGACGGTATTGGGTAAAACGGGGTTAAACTTCGGTGCAGGTATGACCGGTGGTTTTGCTTTCGTTTTAGACTTGGATAACACCTTCTTTGATCGTTGTAACCACGAGCTTATCGACTTGCATCGTATCTCAAGTGAGCAAACAGAAGAGCATCGCATTTATCTAAAACAGATCATTGAAACCCATGTAGAAAAAACAGGCAGTGCTTGGGGTCGTCAAATCCTAGCCGACTTCGAACATTATGTTCGTAAGGTCTTCTTGGTGAAGCCTAAAGCCGCTAATATGGCATCATTGCTACATAGCACTACGGCCGATCCACAATAAATGTTACGCCAAGTCATACGCTGTGGTCTCGATAATTTGAGGTCACAGCCACTTAACCGGTAATTGCTTAACTTTTACCCAGTATATTTTGTCCAAATGAAGGTAACCACCCCCTTCGTGCGGCAGGTTTTGCGTTTAGTAGAGGATTAAGAGCAGCCTCTATCTTGGCCCTAATTGTCCTAAGCGTGATACCAACTTGAGGAGACAAGACCCTAACGACGCGTAAGACTAAGGATGTTCCGTTTGTAGATGAGCCTCGGCCGGAGCGTGGGAAGTAACAACTCTGCTGTCGCGCACCTGGATC
>JAHHUJ010000125.1 GCA_020024075.1 Psychrobacter sp. | reverse complement strand
AATGATGGCTATACCCTAGCTGATGATGAGGTCTTCATCGAGAAGCTTCGTGCTAATGGAGTAAGTGCCTCAATCATTGAAAAGGCTATTATTGATACTCACAGTAGCTTTGCGACTAAGGGCTTGCTAGAAGAACAGCTTGAGCCTAAAAATAAAAAATAAACATGACTTTTTTGCGGTAAATCAAAAATAATACTTGCAATCAAAATCAAACCCTCTATAATACTGCACCTACGGAGTCGTGGCAGAGCGGTTGAATGCACCGGTCTTGAAAACCGGCAAGGGTTCATAGCCCTTCGAGAGTTCGAATCTCTCCGACTCCGCCAGATAGTAAAAGGGCCAACTTAGTGATAAGTTGGCCCTTTTTTATTGTCTAAATTTTTAGCCCGTATGCCCATTGCGTTTAAAGCACGAGTGTATTTCATACAGGCTGTTTTTTGCTTTAATTAATGATTAACCCTATTTGCTCTGCTGCAAATACAGGCACATATCTAGCAGTCGATTGGCATAACCCCATTCATTATCATACCAAGCAAATACTTTTACTTGAGATCCAACTTGCATCAGTTGTTGACCATCTATAATAAGCGACTCAGGCTGATGAATAAAGTCACTAGACACTAGTGGCAGGTCTGTATAGCCCATAATGCCATAAAGGGAGCTATCAGGCTTACAGGCGGCTTTTAACACTTCTTTGACTTGCTCTAGTGTGACCTGCTTTTCAAAAACGAAGTTCACATCGATTGCGGCCACATCAATGGTCGGCACTCTAATCGAATGACCATCGATTTTACCCAACATATTGGGCAAGGTGCGCTCTGTGGCGGCAATACTACTAGAAGTGGTGGGGATGATATTGTGCCCTGACGCTCGCGCCCTACGCTTATCTCGGTGCGGCTGGTCTAACACATTTTGGTCAGCGGTTACCGCATGGATTTCTGTCATCATCACTGACTGGGTGCCAAATGCTTTATCTAATACATAAATCAGCGGCACCAAAGCCTGTGTGGTACAGGAGACGCTAGAGATTATGGGCAGGTTTCGAGTCAATAAGTCATCATTGACACCCATGACGATACTGGCATCCACTTTATCAAATGGCGCAGCACCCACGATAACTTGCTTGGCACCGGCACTAAGATGCCGACTGGCATCTTCATAAGATCTAAAATGACCCGTGCACTCCAGCACCACATCTACCTTCAAGGCTTGCCAAGGCAACTGTTCTGGTGCTGATATCGCCAATAAATCTATGCAGTAGGTCTCACCTTCTTTACTAAGGCACAGTTTATCCGTGCCCAAATCATTATCCGTACCCAAATCAGTCGACTGTAAATCCGCTTCCACCCCTAACCTACTAAGTCTGCCATGAGTGCTGTCAAACTTAAGTAAATGCAGCAAGGTATCAGCGTCTGCAACATCATTAATGGCCACAATATGCACCAAGGTTCCTAATACTTCAAAGCGCTCAATTAAAGCCCGAAGCACATTACGCCCAATACGTCCAAAGCCATTAATGGCAACCCGTAGAGGTGCTTTTGAGTTGGTGATAAGATTAACAGCTGATACCGCAGAAAATGACATAGAAGCTACTTAAAATCAAGGAATAAACAAAACAATCAAAGACCATAAAACACTTAGCACTAATCAATAAATATTAAGGCCAAGCGAATAGTATTATAGTCTATTTGCTCTTTTAAATATTCATAAATAGGACGCAGCTTGATTCTGTCTTTACTAAACTGATTAATGGCTTGTTTGCTATTAGCCGCTGCACCACTATTGTCCGTGATGGAATCTGGCTGAAAGTCATTGGGGTCTGCCGCTGCTACGATTGCTTCTACTGCCTCACTTACTTTATCTAAGGTCAACACATCAGGGCGTAAGTGCTCACAATTCAAATCTGGATGCTGACGCTTTAAGCGAGCTACATGGCCCATAATGGTTGACTGAGCTAGACCTCTACTTTCAGCAATCTCAGCAATGGTTAAGCTCTCCTCTAACAACAGCTTAGTTGTCATTAATGTGCTGTCTGAATTATCACTTAGCTGATTACGCAGTTTGTCTTTTTGTGCCAGCATTTGAGCTTGTTTCTTTTTGCGGTTTTTCACACTCTTCTCAAAAGCCTCAATATGTGCTTTATTCAAAGTACCACCCGAAACCAACACAAAGCGATCATGTGACTCTTCTAATACTTCCGCCTTAATCTTCTCAAAGGCTTGCTCAGCCTCAGAAGAAAGCGCTTTAAATCTTGAGTCCGCTCCCCGAGCCAAAGGGTCTAAACGCAAGCTTAGATCATTCATACCTAATAGCTTTAATCCTTCTAGAGATTTAAGACGAGACAATGCCACATATCCTTGACCCAGCTCAAAGGTCTTAGACAAATCAATTTCGGCGGCATCCAAGGTCATCCCTTGAGACTTATGAATGGTAATCGCCCAAGCAAGTGTCAGCGGTATCTGAGTATAACTGGCTAAAATCTCACCATTCTCATCCTCTACCACCCACTCCTCTGCTTCAGCGATAACCTGCCGACCATTATTGAGCTTAATCACAGGATAACGATCTGTTGAAACCAAGGTCTTGCTTTCAGGCTCTTCCTCGCCATCTACTGCAATTATAGTCTCATCAGTCTCCTCAATATCAGTATCCGTAGCCTCATTATCTAGGTCGTCATGTTCTGCATCATCACTAATAGCGCTACGATCACTGCTAGAGGCCAACGGTTTTATGGTGGTAAATCCTACCAACTCACCCATAGTACCGTTAGAGACGCCAAGCTCGTTATTATTTTTGATAAACATAACCTTAGCGCCTACCTTTAAGGTCAGCTCATCACTGGTACGCACCGACTTTTTAAGGGTCTCAACCAGCTTATTATCCCCATGAGCTATCGCATGATAGGTAACGGTTTCTCCATTTAATAAGGCCAGCTCATGCTCATTAATCTTATTAACATTAACGTTGTGGGTAAATAGTCGAGTTCTATTGATATCCACATCTTGATAGAAGGTATTTTGTAGAGCCTCAATGGCTTCAAAGCTTACCCCTTGCTCACCTCGTATCTGGTTCAAGATAGTATCAAGATTTATAGTGTCGTCTTCCTCGTCAGTATTTTGACGATGCTGCTCGGTCAAATAACAAACTTTAAATCCAGCCTCTAACCAAGCCTCAGACATAAAGGCAAACTTTTCACGGTTGGTCTCGCCGCGACTACCCACAGGAGGCAACTGGAAGAAGTCTCCTGCGACCACCAATTGAATACCACCAAAAGGCGCTTCGCTTTGACGCATATGTTTTAACACTTGATTGACCGCATTCAATTGCTTGGCATGCAGCATGGAGATTTCATCAATGATAAGCACCGCCGTCTCTCTCAAGCGGTCTTTTAGAATTTTCTTACGCGATAAGTTGGCAAGATCTCGCTCACTTAGCTCATCTTTTATACCAATACCAGACCAACTGTGAATGGTAATCCCATTCATATGGGTGGCAGCAATACCGGTACTTGCTGTTGTGGCCACAGGCACCCGTCTGGCACGTAGATAATGGATGTACTCATTTAACGTATAGGTTTTGCCAGAACCTGCCGAGCCTGTCAAAAATACGTTTTTACCAGATTTTAAAATATCGAGTGCGGTCGCTTGCTTCATGAGTACGGTCTTATGTTAACGGTCTTATGTTATAAGGTATTAAGGTTTGTTACTGACCTCCCTTAATAAATGAAGGGATTGCCCGCACTAGATAGCACCCTGGGCTAGTAAGTAATGGCTTAATAGTCAATTATAGCTTTGATGGAGGAGCCCCATTTTAAAGCACAAAGTCTAAAGTACAAGCTGTAAAGCCTAATCTTTAAATCATAATAAATCTTATAGCAGTATTGTCATGTGCTTGTGGGCTTGTCTAGTTTGCTTGAATTAAGGCAATAACTGTCTAAAAGTTAAAAAACAATTATTTGCTTCCCCATCGATACACCAACGCATTTTATTTTTTTCAGGCTGATAATCAACGTAAGCAATCATGGATTCGCCCTTTTGATCAATCTGCATACCCGAACAGTCCGGTTCATTATTATCATAAGTGGTGGTAATGGCAATAATGGGTAGGCCCTCTTCTTGGTGATGATACACATACTTACCATAAGTCCACTCCTCACCACTGGTGGTCAGTACCACATTATCCGCCCCAAAGTTATAACGCTCACGGCACTGAGTATTGTGTGTAGAGCTTTTGATTTCATCAACCCTATTATCAAGATTATCTTCCTGATAACTACTCATGGCCTCTGCTTCATCAGCCGCCGCCTCGGCCTCATAGGCAATGCGACTTGACTCTTGAATGGCTAGTATTAGATTTTCTAAATCTTCATTTCTAGCATTGCCTTTATTATCTTGACTCTTAATGGTTGGATTGGGCACAGCAAAATCAGGCGTGGCCGTAAGATCTAGTTCCCATACCCCTGCAATTTCTGGACTGACATGAGTGCTAATAACTGCCTCTTCTATATTGGCACTGTCTGTCGAAAACGATGCTAGGACTGATGCTAGAGTCATAGGGATGAATGAAAGTAATTCCATAATTTAACCTTATCTTTTTTTATTATTTAGTATTTTTACCTTATATGTTGTTATCAGGTTAAGCAATTTCTAGGCAGTAAACAAGACAACAATCGTTAACTTTGGTTTATTTACGTCAGCCAGTGTCGTCAGAAATAAATCAACTTTTTTAGATCCAAGTCAGAACTAAGCAGTCATTACCTTTAGATCCAAGTCAGAACTAAGCAGTCATTACCCTAAAAAAGTGTTATAAAAATGTTATGGTTAACAGCCCAATTAATAAACTTTAATTATATAGGAGAAAATTTTGAGTCATAAAAAGATTGCAATACTAGGTGCAGGCCCTAGTGGTCTAGCTCAATTGCGAGCTTTTGAAGCTGCTCGTAAAGCAGGCGTTGAAAACCTACCAGAAATCGTCTGTTACGAAAAACAAAATGCAATAGGTGGCATGTGGAACTATAACTGGAGAACCGGCTTAGACAAAAACGGTGAACCTGTGCATGGAAGTATGTATCGCTACCTATGGTCAAACGGCCCAAAAGAGTGTTTAGAGTTTGCCGATTATTCATTTGAAGAGCACTTTGGTGCCCCCATCCCCTCTTATCCTCCTCGTGAAGTTTTACGCGACTATATTATGGGTCGCCTAGAAAAACAAGATATTAATAAATACATCCGCTTTGAGTGTCCTGTACGTTGGGTAACCTTCGATGATGAGACCAAAAAGTTTACTGTCACCGTCATGAATCACAAAACAGGGGAGCAAGAAACCAATGAATTCGATCATGTCATCGTGGCAACAGGTCATTTCTCAACCCCAAATATGCCCTACTTTGATGGCTTAGAGCATTATACTGGACGGGTACTACATGCTCATGACTTCCGTGATGCATTAGAATTTGAAGGTCAAGATATTCTACTGATTGGTAGTAGCTATTCGTCTGAAGACATCGGTACTCAGTGCTATAAATATGGCACAAAATCAGTCACCATTAGCTATCGTACCCAGCCTCTTGGCTATGAGTGGCCTGAAGCTATCTCAGAAAAACCTTTAGTTACCCATTTTGAAGACGATAAAGCTTACTTCTCAGACGGCACTAGCCAAAAGTTTGATGCGGTCATTATGTGTACCGGGTATTTATTCCACTTCCCATTCTTACCCGATGAGCTTCGTCTACAGACTCATAATTGCTTATATCCTGCGAACCTATATAAAGGTATCTTCTGGCAACCTAACCCACAACTTATATATTTAGGTATGCAAGATCAGTATTTCACCTTTAATATGTTTGATGCCCAGGCTTGGTACGCTCGTGATGTCATTTTAGGTAAGATTGAATTACCTAGCTTAGAGGAGCGTCAAAAAGATGAGCAGCAGTGGCTAGAGCGTCATGCTAATCTAACTGATGCTTACAGCGAAATTGATTTCCAAGCCAGCTATATCCGTGATTTATATAACGCCACAGATTACCCAGAGTTTGAAGTTGAAAAACAAGGTGAGATTTTCAAACAGTGGAAAAAAGACAAAAAAGAAGGCATTATGACCTTCCGAGAGAAATCTTATCGCTCTACTCTAACCGGCACCTTAGCCCCTGCACTGCCTAAGCCTTGGCTGCAAATTATGGATGATTCTTTAGAGCATTTCCTAAATATCACTTTAGAGAAGCCATCTCGAAGAGCCTAGTCTCTTAAGTTAAGTAAAATAAATTAAAAAAAGCAGCTATTATTGATAATGGCTGCTTTTTTTTGCTTAGGCTATTTATTTAGTAAGACTGCTCT
>JAHHUJ010000124.1 GCA_020024075.1 Psychrobacter sp. | reverse complement strand
AATAAGCTAGGTATCTAATATGTCAGTGGGGCTGAATACCAACAAAACAATGGTAATGCTCAGCCCCATGATTTATCTGATGATAGAGCTAATAAAGAAGGCATCTTTATTAGTCGCGATTAAGGGCTCTATAACCGATATCACGGCGATAATGCGCTCCCTCAAACTGAATAGAAGCGGTAACTTTTAACGCCTCACTCTGTGCCTCGGCAATGGTATCACCTAAAGCGGTAACACAAAGCACACGACCACCATTGGTGACAACATGGTCGCCATCGGCTTTAGTGCCAGCATGGAATACCTTAGTAGTTTCACTGCTGTCTAGTTCTGGGCGCCCAGTAATTACATCGCCTTTAGCGGATGATGCTGGATAGCCTTTTGAGGCCAGTACGATACCTAGTGCCGCACGCTCATCCCACTCAGCAGATTTTGGTAATTTACCAGCTATGCCTTGCTGCACTAGTTTTACCAACGAGCTTTTTAGACGCATTAAGATGGGCTGGGTTTCAGGGTCACCAAAGCGGCAATTAAACTCAATAACGTAAGGGTCGTTTTTGTCATCAATCATTAGCCCTGCATACAAGAAGCCGGTGTAGGGGTGACCTGCTTGCTTCATGGCATCAACTACTGGTTGAATAACTCGATCGATAACCTTTTGATGAACCTCTTGAGTCACAACAGGGGCTGGCGAGTAAGCGCCCATACCGCCAGTATTAGGCCCTGTGTCGCCTTCGCCCACGCGTTTGTGATCTTGGCTGGTGGCCATAGGTAGGATGTTTTCACCATCAATCATACAGATAAAGCTGGCTTCCTCACCTTGTAAAAACTGCTCAATGACCACACGGCTACCGGCATCCCCAAACTTATTGTCGCCAAGCATATCTTCGATAGCACTGTGAGCTTGTTCGATGGTTTCTGCTACGATAACCCCTTTACCTGCAGCTAGGCCATCTGCCTTAACTACAATAGGAGCTCCATTTTCATTGATATAAGCTTTAGCAGCTTCTATATCGGTAAACGCCTCATATTTCGCAGTGGGGATATTATTGGCTTGCATAAACTCTTTGGCAAAAGTCTTAGAGCCTTCAAGCTGTGCACAATATTGAGTCGGGCCCCAAATGGCGATATTTGCTTTTTTGCAGTCATCGACTAAGCCGGCTACTAAAGGAGCTTCTGGGCCTACGATGATAAGCTCAACTGTATTTTGTTGACAAAAAGTAATAACCGCTTGGTGATCTGTGGTATCAAGGTCAATATTTTCACATTTTGGTTCAAGGGCTGTACCAGCGTTGCCATTGGCCACATAAACTGTGGTGACATCTGCGTCTTTTGCACATTGCCAAGCCAGTGCATGTTCACGACCGCCAGAACCAATAATTAAAATATTCATATATATCCTTGTTAACTTAATGAGGTATGTTTATTAATGGGGAAATATTACACAATAGGCCAGCTGATATTGGCGTTATAAAAACGCACAACATAAACTGGCCCACAGTATATGGGATAATTAGAAATCATTTTATCAAAATCTAGGCGTTAGGGGCAGGTTTGTTGCCTTGTGGGTCTATTATTAGTGTGAAACCGCTTAATATAGTGGGATTTGATTTGTTATTGACCGTTTTTTTGATGAAGGATAGGTTTTATGGCCAAGGTTTTAATACTGGTTGGGGTAATTTTGGTGGTACTGGGGATTATCTGGAGTGCTTTTCCAGAGGTGTTTTCTTGGCTAGGTAAATTGCCTGGTGATATTCGCTACGAATCAGGCAATACCCGAGTGTATTTTCCTATCGTTACTATGATAGTGATAAGTGTGGTACTAAGCATTGTACTGAATCTATTTCGACGTTAAGCCGTTAATCTAGTTTTTAAGGTCACTTAGCCCTAAGGATGCCCTAATGATTTAAAGGCGAGATTAATGTGATTAAAGGAGCGAAGTGAATTTAGATATTCTAGTTAAGCATGGCTTTTGTTTGGATAAATGGATGTTATAAACAGTGCAGTATGCTATATTATTGCGTTTCATAATTTTCATTGCAGTCGCTTTTAGACTGTGTTCGTTTCCTAAAATCAGTGTAACTTCAAAAGCTGTAAACCGTTATTCAAGATGACTGCCATGAGCGATATGATTGTTCTAGATCAAGTATACAAAAAATTCCAGACTCAAAAAGACGGTAAAACCCATTGGTTTACTGCTGTTGAGCCTATCTCATTGACCATCAAACAAGGAGAAATCTTTGGTTTGATGGGATATTCTGGGGCAGGGAAGTCGACCTTATTGCGCTTAATGAATTTGCTTGAACGTCCTGATGGCGGCACCGTGACTATCGACGGTGATGTCCTGACTGATATGAATCCAAAGCAGTTGAGGGTTGCTCGTCATAATGTTGGTATGATTTTTCAGCAGTTTAACTTAATGTCTAATAGAACTGTTTTTGAAAATGTGGCGTTTAACTTAAAAGTTTCAGGCTATGCCAAAGATGATATCTATGGCCGAGTGATGGAGTGCTTGGAGATTGTTAATTTGACAGATCGAGCCAATCACTATCCTGCTCAGCTTTCAGGGGGACAAAAGCAGCGCGTTGGTATTGCCCGCGCCATTGCGCCTAACCCAAAGGTACTTCTGGCGGATGAGCCTACCAGTGCGCTTGACCCTTCGACTACCAGAGCCTTATTAAGCACCTTAAAGGAAGTGAATGAAAAGTTGGGTGTGACCATTGTCATCGTGACGCATGAAATGAGCGTAATTCGCCGTATTTGTAATCGCGCTGCTTTATTGCATGAAGGTCATTTGTTAGAGGTGGCTGATATTACTGATGGTCAAATTATAGCCACCACTGAAGTGGGTCGCGGCTTGGTTCAGGAGGATTAACAGATGCTAGCAATGACTTTTAACGATGCCACAGCCCGTCTTTGGGAACTGCGCAATGAAATTTGGCAAGCGACGATTGATACCTTTGTAATGCTGGGCATATCGACCACAGCGGCTATTATTATCGGTGGCTTATTTGGGGTGTTTTTATTCTTAACCAGTGATAAGCAGCTACTGCAAAATAGAAGTCTTTATGCGCTACTAGGCGGTATAACTAACTTCATGCGGGCATTCCCATTCGTTATCTTGATGATTGCGATGAGTCCATTCACCAAGTCCTTAATCGGTACCAGTATTGGGCCAGTGGCCGCCTCTTTAGTCTTGGCGCTGGCGGGCTCGTTTTATTTTGCCCGATTGGTTGAGCAAAATCTGCGAGAAGTACCGCGCGGTATTGTCGAGGCTACTGAATCTATGGGAGCCACTCCTTTTACTATTATCAAGGTGTTATTGACCGAAGCCCGTTCAGGGTTGGTGCTATCGGTGACCATACTATGTATTAGCTTGCTTTCTTATTCAGCCGCAGCCGGTATGATTGGTGGTGGTGGTTTGGGTGATTTAGCCATTCGTTATGGTTATTATCGTTATCAAACAGAAGTGATGATTTTCATTGTTATTATGCTTTCTATTATGGTGATTGGTATTCAGGCTATAGGCAACTTATTAGCCGCCAAGCTTGATAAGCGTTAATAGCAGGTTTTGATAATCCTTTTGGATAACCTTACTGATATTGATTGATGATTGATAGGGTCTTAATGAATTTTATTCATAAGTAGTGCCAAAAGTTTCATGTAGAAGTTTGTAGATATCGGTTAGAATATAACTTATACACTGCAGTAACAATTATTAATTCTGCAGTAACATTTTAAGTTTTTAAAGACCTTTTAACAAAAATTATTTGTTAAAGCCACCTTATTATTTAAAGGATTGATCCATGAAAATAGCTGAAATTCGTAAGCAAATCTTTGCCGCAGCAGCCATCGCGGGTATTTCAGGCCTAGCTCTAGTAGGTTGTAACAATAGTGATAACCAAGAGACTGCCAATACAGACGCTGCTACTGGCGCTGCTGAAGAGAAAAAGACTATTGTAATCGGTACTACTGAAGGTGACTTCGCTGATATGGTTCGCGATCAAGTGAAAGGGGAGCTTGAAGCACAAGGTTACACAGTTAAGCTGACAACCTTCACAGATTATGTGCGTCCTAACTTAGCATTGGCTGAAGGTGATTTGGACATCAATATTTTCCAACATAAGCCTTATTTAGACACATTTAAAGCAGAAAACAACTTAGACCTTATTGAAGTTTTCCAAGTGCCAACAGCACCACTAGGGGTATACAGTGGTAAGAAGAAGTCTTTAGATGAAGCTTATGACGGTATGAAAGTATCTGCACCTAACGACCCAAGTAACTTCGCTCGTGCGTTAGTTATGATGGATGATTTAGGCTGGATTACCCTAAAAGACAACGTTGATCCTTTAACTACTTCTAAGTCTGATATCGCTACTAACCCAAAAAATATCGATATCGTAGAGCTAGAAGCTGCTCAGTTGCCACGTGCTCGTGATGAAGTTGACTTCGCCATCATCAATGGTAACTATGCTACTGACTCTGGTATTAAGCTAACAGAAGCTTTATTCCAAGAAGAAAGCTTCGCCTATGTTAACTGGTCAGCCATCAAAACTGCGGATAAAGACGCAAAATGGGTTAAAGATGTAACAGATGCTTATAACTCAGAGAGCTTTAAAGCTTATGCTCACGAATCATTCCCAGGCTACAAATATCCTAAAATTTGGGGTGAGGGCCAAGAAGCAGAGGCTAAATAATCTGCTGTAACCTACTTTAAGGGTGGTTATAATAATCGCTGTTAAATGAGATAAAAAACCTGTTATCTGTAAGGCTTACAGCCTGAAAGGTAGCGGGTTTTTTTATATTGGTATATTGGTCTGTTTTGGCAGTGCTAAAGCTTCACTGTGCCTGCCAATCTGTAAATTAACATCGAGATATAGGCAGATATTTGGTAAACTTAGGTTCTAACATTTATTACTGTTATCCCTTTTGAATATCTTTTGGTTTGTTAACCGCTGTTAATTGATAAGACATTACCTGAGCTCCATACCTATAAGCTTTATAACTGATATATGCTTTATAACTGATATTAGCTGTATCACTAATATATGCTTATAGTTGAATAGAGCTCATTCTATAACTGAAAAATGATACCTTTATGACCGCTGTACATCACTCTTCTGCTAATTCATCGACCCCCATCCATAGAGGGGTAGGTAGTGCTGTGCCGGCCTTATTGATTCAGCAAAGACAGATATTGGGTATGATGGGGCTTGATATCTGGGTACAGCGTGACCGAGCTACCACCATCGTAGACTATGATACGGTAGTTAAGCAGCACAGAGATACTAGCCAAAGCCCAAATAGCCCAGATACTAGACAGACTGTGGTTTCAACAGCGCCAGTCGTCACTATTCACGAAGAGCTTAATGCACAGTCCACCAGTACTTTGACAGCAGATAGTCCGGTTGTAGACAAACCAATTGCCAACCAGAAGCCGTTAACTGCCAACCCGATACAAGCTTTAAAGCAAAAGTTGGTAGTATCAGAAGAGCAGGCTCCTAAACCAAAAGTTAGCTTAGCCGATAGTTTAGAGCAAGTCGCCCCTTTTGAAATCTTGGGCGTAAGCTTTAAAGATTGGGTGCTAATAGTAGATGCTGAAGCATTAAAGCTGCCGCAGCAGTTAACTCTTTGGGAAAATATATTGAGTGCCTTATCGATAAGCCCGCAAGTGTTAAAATTCCCCATTTGTCCGGGTATTAGCGATAAAGAATCTGCCAATGCCAGTGTGGCAGGATTTGTATTTTGTTTGGCCAAACAAAATGATATAAAAGTTGGCGCTTTGACTAATATGCCTAAAAGTCTGGAGCACCCACAGCTAACTGTTCTGCCGTCTTTAGCTGATATGCTGCAAGACAGTAAGCTGAAAAAACAGCTGTGGCAAACGCTGAATTAATATTGAAACTGTTCCTTTTAAGAATAAATACTGAGTCAGTTAACAGTATTTATCGCTTTGGTAATTGTATTATACTTATACAATTAACCTAAAAATGCTTTACCTCACCCACCTTATTTTGTTTTGTAGGAAAATTATGAACCAAGTAACTACAGCCGCTAATTCAAAAGATGAAACTTCTCTTAATCGTACGCATAACTTTTGTGCTGGGCCAGCCTCTTTACCGACAGAGGTGTTATTAAAAGCACAAGCTGAGATGTTGGATTGGAGGGGTAAAGGTGTCTCTATTATGGAGATGAGCCACCGCAGTGTTGACTATGTCAAAGTAGCGCAAGAAGCAGAACAAAGCTTACGTCGTCTGATGCAAATCCCTGATAATTACAAAGTGCTGTTCTTGCAAGGTGGGGCAACGCTTCAATTCTCGGCTATTCCGCTAAACCTACTGGGTAATAAAGAAGGCACGGGTACAG
>JAHHUJ010000123.1 GCA_020024075.1 Psychrobacter sp. | reverse complement strand
GCATTACGCGGCAGACAAATCATAGCTGCCACGGGAGCTGCCAAAGTATTAAATCTATCTACCAACATCGCCTCGCTTATTTTCTTTATCATAGGTGGTAATGTACTGTGGAAAGTTGGCTTAGCGATGATGGTCGGGCAAATCATAGGGGCTTATGCAGGCTCACATATGGTAGTAAGAGGAGGCAGTAAAATTATTCGCCCAGTGATTGTGCTGGTATGTTTAGCCATGGTTACCAAATACGTTATCGGCTAAGTCCTCTATATCAACTAAGCCCCCTATTACACTGACTAAATAAGCTTAACTACAAGCACAGCACTCAGATATTAAGAAGCCCCAACATAGATTGGGGCTTCTTAATGGGTAACCGCTTTATGATTTACTAATTACCTTTATAACTGGATAACTGGCTAGCTAGATACCGCAGAGCCTGACTCTAACGCTTTTTAAACTCATCATACTCACTACCCATAATGCCATCACTCATCACGTGAGCAAACTCTTGCTCACTTTCTGGATCAATGTGACCATCAAACACATCTTTCGTACCCGCTTCTGGATCACGATAAACATCTAGGTCCATTTTTCCTTCTGATTTTGCCACAATAGTAGTCACGGCCGCATCACCACCAACGTTCACCGCAGTACGTAACATATCTAGTAAACGATCCACACCTAGGATTAGACCAATACCTTCAATAGGTAAGCCCACTTGAGCAAATACCATAGAAAGCATAATCAAGCCCACACCTGGAACCCCTGCTGTACCTACAGAAGCCAGTACTGACATCAAGATAACCATTAAATACTGGGTAATACTTAAATCTATGCCGTATAAATTGGCGATAAAGATAGTGGCCGTACCCTGCATAATAGCCGTACCATCCATGTTAATAGTTGCACCAAACGGAATGGTGAATGATGCCACTGAGTTATCAACACCCATACGCTTGGTCACAGTACGTAAGCTGATTGGAATAGTCGCGTTCGAGCTTGAAGTACTGAAGGCAAAAATCTGGACTTCACGCATTTTTGATAAAAAAGTTCTTACCGATAAGCCAGAAGTTAGCTTTAAAATAATCATCATGCTGATAAAGAAGTGGAACGCCAAAGAGCCTACCAACACAGCCACATAGCCAAATAAAGACATCATCAAGTCTAAGCCTAAATCCGACATGGCTTGGACCAATAAGGCAAATACCCCATAAGGCGCTAAGTTCATAATGATGGTTACCATCTTTAAGATAACTTCATTAATTAGCTCTAGGCTTTGAACCAAACCTTTGGCCGGCCTACCGACCATCAAAATACTAATACCAATCAAAATGGCAAAGAAAATAATCGATAGCATATCGCCATTGGCCATAGCGCTAATCGGGTTAGAAGGAATAATATTTGAAAACACATCAATTAAAGGTGGTGCATCTTTGGCTTCAAAAGCAGTTTCAGGCTTAAGATTCATGCCTTTACCAATGCCAAAAAGTGAGCCTAGACCAATAGCTGTTGCAATAGCAACTGCTGTTGTCATCATATAAATAAAGAAGGTCTTAGTACCAATGCGACCTAGCAAGCGAATGTCACCAATACCACATACCCCACAGATAAGCGAGATTAGTACTAAAGGTACCACCAACATTTTTAATGAGTTAACAAACAATTTACCAATGATGCTAAACAGGCCATTCACCAAATAAGTGTTGACGAAGCTACCTTCTGCATTTAAGCCGGTATAGTTGAAAATTAGCCCTAGGATTATACCTAGTAGCATTGCGACCAGAATCTTACTGGTCAAACCCATATTTTTCCACATAGCTTTATCCTCAATGCATAACCCTATAAGCAAGTGCTTCGATCTCTGACTGCACTTGCTGTCTCAAAATACTTGTTTAAAAGGGAGATGCTGAATTCATTAATTAGCACAGCAGCGGGGACAGAAAAAACGTTATTTATGGCTTAAAAGCCCTGTTGTTTTTTCACTCTGCTATAGACATATTCACTATGATTAACTGCTTTATTTATTTTATGTTTCTCGTTATCGAACGTTGATAATAAAAATAACTGTCATAAACAAAGCAGCTATCCATCTTCCTTGTGAGTTTTGAGCCACAGTAATCAAAGCAATTAACGTTCATTAAGTAGTTAATAGCGAAGTAGTTATTAGTGGTAGTGGTTTCAATTAATAAAGACCCAGACCAACGCTTCTCAACTATGCCTCTCAACTATGCTTCTCAACTATATAGTTACTCTAATGTAAATCTATGTGACTCCTTAGTATGCGTTCAATATAAAGTAAAAGTTACCTCTATCGCAAGTAATTTTTATGATACCTATTCTTAAAGGTTATTACTAATACAAAAAATCCCAACCTTTTTTAGTTAATACCGACTTAAATAACCCTATGAGCTCCCTCACAAAAAAACCACGCTCCAACTTTTCAACCTCAATCCTCTGGGACTTAATTAAGCAGATGAATATAGTCTAGATAATGGGGTAGAATAGAGACTAAAGTCATCCAATAAAATGATCTAAAACTATGCTTGAGCTTCGTCATCTACAAACCCTATCGGCCTTACGTGCCCATGGCTCACTTGCTGCTGCTGCAGATGAGCTTCACGTCACTGCCTCTGCGGTATCGCACCAATTAAAAGAGTTAGAAAGTTATTATGGAGTGAAGTTGGTAAATCGTCGAACCCGCCCGCTGACTTTTACGCCGGCAGGGAATGTGGTGCTAAAACTAGCCGACAATATCTTACCTCAAGTCATCAGAACCAAAAATAACTTAAAGAGACTGGCTCACGGGCAAGCAGGCCGTCTTCGCTTGGCCTCTGAGTGCCACAGTTGTTTTGATTGGCTAATGCCTATTTTGAATCAATTCCGACGCGAGTGGTCGGATGTGGAGCTTGATTTTGCCACCGGCTTTGAACCGGAACCTCACCACCTATTGACTGAAGGGGATATAGATTTATTAATCACTACTAGCGATTTAGAGTTAGAAGGCATCTGCTACCAGCCTCTATTCACCTATGAAAGCCGACTGGTGTTATCCCCTACCCATCCACTAGCCAGCAAACAAAGCATTGCTCCCAGTGATCTTGTGGATCAAACCTTAATTGCTTATCCGGTAGAAGCCAAACGACTGGATGTGATTGCCAAATTCATGGCGCCAGCTGGGGTTAGCTTTGCCAAAATACGCACTACAGAATTAACCGCTATGTTAATTCAATTGGTCGCTAGTGAGCGAGGCGTTGCTGCATTACCTGACTGGGTAGCCGCAGAATATGAGAAAAAAGGATGGATTGTGACGCGGCCTCTTATTTCTCCAAACAGCTCAAATAAAGACCTCCCTCCCTCTTTGCACCATCAAAATAGACATGGAGTATTTTGTCAATTATTTGCCGCTACACGCGAAAGAAGCCAAGAGGTCGCTTATATGCAAGGCTTTGCTAAGCTATTAGATGAGCTGGTAAAGCCCTAGCAAAGAGATTAGCTAGGGTAAGAGAGGATAGTTTAAAGTAACAAAGAAATAAAATTAGGCGGGTTTTAACCCAGCTATCAAAGAATAGCAGAGCAAGTAAGTTGCTAGAGAACGAGCAGATCACTAAAGAACCAGACAAGCTGAGATGAGACGAATTGGTTTAACACTTAACTTAAGACAGCCACTAACTCCAAACAGTACCTAACTTAAGACAGTGACCAATTTAAGACCGTACCCAATTTAAGACAGTACCCAATTTAAGACAGTACCAGTCGAGTGACATAATATCCTATGGCAGTGGCTGTCAAAGTAAATAGTACGTGTAACCCAATCAGACCTAGACCCGCCACTATTTTTCCATCATACAACAAGCCAAATACCTCACTACTAAACGTACTAAAAGTAGTCAGCCCGCCCAAAAAGCCGGTGATCACAAACAGCTTAACGTTAGGATGCCAATTTTGTCCTACTTTTACAAAGATCACCATGGCCATACCGATTAACAGGCCGCCAAGGATATTAGCCCCCAAGGTACCCAAAGGAATCCAAGCGTGCAGCGGATTAAGCTTAGCTAGCCAAGCTCTTAAGCAGGCCCCTATTGCAGCCCCCATACCTATTGCTAACCACTGCATTTATTGTCCTTATTTATTGTAGTTGCTTACTTCTTTATTGTAATTGCTTAACTCTTAACTATAACTGACTAAATTACGTCAACGCCGGCAAGTCACTAATGGTCCATCTTGGCACACAGCTGACTGCCAAATCATCGCTTTGTCCAGCCTGTAGACGCTGATAGCCTGCATAAGCAATCATCGCCCCATTATCAGTACACAGCTCTAATGGTGCGTAATGAACAGTGGCCTGAATTTTTGCCAGCTCTTGCTCTAAAGTTTGACGCAGGTGTAAATTAGCACTCACCCCACCAGCGATAACCAATTGTTTCATGCCGGTCTGTTTTAATGCTTTAACACACTTTTTGACCAGAGTATCGACCACAGCATGCTGGAAACTGGCGGCAATATCGGCTCTGACCTGCTCATCGGTATCTGAGCCTGGGGTGTCTTTAATCAGATTATGCACTGCTGTTTTCATCCCACTAAAAGAGAAGTCGAGTCCTCGGTGTAGCATGGGTCTGGGCAAATCATACTTTAACGGATCACCGTTTTCTGCCAAGCGCGCCACATTCGGGCCGCCAGGATAAGGTAAGCCCAGCATTTTAGCCGCTTTATCAAAACACTCACCGGCTGCATCATCAATGCTTTCCCCTAATATCTCATACTCGCCTATGCCATGAGCAGCCACCAATAGTGTATGACCACCTGACACCAACAAAGAGACAAAAGGGAACTTGGGGGGATTAGGACCCAATAAAGGAGACAGTAAATGCCCCTCCATATGGTGAATCCCAATAGCTGGCACACCTAAGCCATAAGCTAGGCTACGACCAAATAGTGCCCCTGTCATTAAGGCACCAATAAGCCCCGGCCCTTTGGTAAAGGCAATGGCATCAATATCCTCTTTGCTGATATTGCACTGGGTCAATAGCTCATCAAATAACGGTACCAACTTGCGAATGTGGTCACGACTGGCAAGCTCAGGCACCACACCCCCATAAGTGGCGTGCAGTTCAATCTGCGAATACAGAACCTGACCTAGTAGACCGCTTTTACCTGCTGCAAGAAGCTCGCTATCAAAGATGGCCAAGCCTGTTTCATCACATGATGTTTCTAAACCTAAAACTTTCAAGTCGCACCTACTGTTTGGTAATTGAAGTGTTGTGTCGTCTATTTTTATCAAGAAACAGCTCGATTTCATGAAGAAATTTATGACAAAAAAATACCGCCACGATGTCTACACAGTGGCGGTATTTTAGCAGATTATCAAGGGTATTTTTAGCCTTAGCTGGCTTGATCAACCATATAATCTACTGCAGCGTGCACTTGATCTTTAGTAACATCACCTGTAGCTTGTGGTGGCATTTGATTAAAGCCTTCAGCTGAATGCTTGTATAAAGTGTCTTTACCTTGTGCAATACGAGGTTCCCAAGCTGCTGCATCACCAAGCTTAGGTGCGCCTAATAATCCACCTTCATGGCATGCTTTACAAGTAGATTCGTATAGATCCTTACCAGCACTAGCTGCTAAAGGAGCTCCTTCACCCTCACTTCCAGCATCTTCAGTAGATGACTCTTCCGCTGTAGCTTCATCAGTAGTCTCTGCTTCTTCAGAAGCTACAGCCTCTGCTGAATTCTCTTCAACAGGAATAGGCTCAGGTTCAGGCGCATTTTGCTTCGCTAATTCTGCGGCTTCATCAACCTTATCCACGGCTTTTACTTCTTCCTCATGACCACCACAGGCTGTTAAAGTAAGTGCAGCACCTAACATAACAGAGGCAATAGCCGTTAAACGACGGCCGGTAGATTGAGAATTTTGTTGCTGGTTAGCTGATAACATAACTGGCTCCTAAAAGATTGCTGATACTCGTATTCGAGGTATCAATTAAAATTTTCAATCAACTATCTATTGTTTTTCATTTTGATTGGATGGTATAGCTACTGGTTGATTGGATTAATAAAATAATCAGTTACTTAAATTGTCATTATTGCCCACTAATTGCTAGCAATAAACTATTCAAATTTCATGCAGTATTGTGATAATTATAATACAACAAACTCATATATCACTATTAGTAACATTGCTATTCTACAATTATATGACTTGTTCTACTTTATTTTTTTAATTTATTACCATTATAGTTTTTAGCTTGCTTATAAAATTCAAGCCTACAATCTAACTAAGCCTATAATCTAACTAAATGGCAAGTCACAAAACGTATTAGCAACTACCTACTGAAAATAAAAACCTAAAAATACAAATAATTCATATTATATGAATGTTTAATATTAATTATAGTCGCTTCCAATCTACTCTTCA
>JAHHUJ010000122.1 GCA_020024075.1 Psychrobacter sp. | reverse complement strand
TGACAGCCTTCACGTTTGAAGGTCACTCTAAGTGACGTGGCGATGGCCGGATCATCTTCAACAATTAAGATATGCGGGGCAGGAGAGTTGGAAGTTAATGCGTTTTGCGAGGCAGTCATGAGGGATACCAATTTATAGAACAAGCAGGGATAGAACAAGCAAGATACAACAAGGAAAATACACGAGTTGCTTGACAGCTAAATACAATTAATTAAAGACAAGCAGCCAAATATACAGTTAACTAAATAACTAACTAAATAAATAACTAAATAACTAAAAGGCTGTCTTAATATAAACCATATGCTATCAAAATATATTGCTAATCCTAGCACAGCCAGCATAAAAAGAGATGTGTTTCAGATGGTCAGACTATGGAAAATTAGTGAATGTGGGTAGCAGGTTGTTAGATTTCACATTACAGGTTGTTAGATTTCACATCAAAGTTAAAAAAACACATTTATATTGTCATAAATCATATAAGCGCCACTAACCACCATAAGTATCAATAACAACAGTCGAAATTGCTTAACAGTCATGCCTGCCAAAAACTGCTTGCCTATGTAGGTGCCGAGTATAGCACCCAGCCCTAACACTAAGCCATAAACCCAAAGCTTAGCGGTTAATACCCCAAAAAAAGCGTAACTGCCAATCTGTGCGATACCAACAAAGAAGGAGTTAGCGGTCTTGGTAGCAATTAAATCTTCCTTTGTTAGTCCAGAATTCATATAAAAAGGATTGAGCACAGGCCCCAAACCACCCACTAGGGTACTGATGAATGCAACAATAAATCCTAACGGTATAAACCCTGACTTGGGCATGTTAAAGGTTTTGTCGATTTTGCCAAATTTATATTGAAAAATAGTTGAAACCAAAAATACGCCGACCAATAGCTGTATCCACTGTGCATTAAGCTTACTAAATAGAAGCCCCGCTAGCCAAGTACCGATGACGGCACTGGGGACGTAGTATTTGATAAGGCCCCAGTCGATGTCGTGCCAAAACATAATCATACGCGAGGGGCGAGAGATGAAAGTACCTAGATTGATGACAGGGGGAGTGGCAGGCGCACCAATTAAAGCTGACGTAGCCGGAATTAAAATCAGCGCCCCACCACCTCCGGAGATTGTGGAGATAACGAAGGCTAAGACACCCAATATAAATAAGCAAGCAAGATGCCAAACGGGAATAGACTGAATTAGGGTTATGAAATCAATGAACATCAGTATTTGGCCCTCTGTTAATGGCATGCTGGAACTAAGTGTAACCTAAAAAGCTTTAGCCTAAAACATTTTAGACTAAAGCTTTGATCAACGCGTACAATAGATAGCTTTGACTATAATAGTGCTTTAATTATATGGCTGTTATATTAAACAGCTTTTTGTATTAGATAGCTTTTGTGTTAAATAGCTATTTTATTAAATAGTCTTCGGCTGTCTATAGACCTTTACAGTTAGCATAATAAGTCACTGTGGCAGGCCAATCAGAAAAAATACCCATAACGCCTACCTCTTGTGCCAATACATCAATAAAGCTCATTAAGTCGCCATCATTATTTATAGCATCCTCTAGACCAGTGTAGTACCAGCCGCCACCATTTGCTAAAGGGCCTGAACGCTCGATAGACCAAGTAATAATTTTAAGGCCCGCCTTGTTCGCCTCTTTGGCATATTCAGAAGGCATCATACGACCTTTACCATCGCTGGTTACCAAAATCCAAGTGGCTGGAGCAATGATATTCACGCCCATGGCTTTCAACTCTTGCATTGAATGCTTCCAAGTTGTTGGGTCATTTTTATCAAAAGTCTTACCTTGTGCTGTCTCATTGCTATCTTCTATTAAATACACCGCATTTTTTGCAAAGTCGGGGTTGTTTTTTATCCAGTACTTAATGTCTTCAATATCAAATGACTGAGCATAGACTTTGTCAGCTGGCACGCCGGCTTTTTTATAGGTATCGACAAGCTGCTTGCGATACTGATCTTGAGTATAGTTGCCAAAAGGCATTTTTTCAGCAGGGGTTTTAAGCTCTGGGGTATGCTTTAGGCCCAGACTCTCAGTTAATTTAATATGCTCATCCAAGCTCAGCAGTTTGCCATTTTGGCTATATAAGTCAGTGCGCCAAGGGGCAGTCGCATTCATATATTGCTCAAGGGTTTTGGCCTTGGTATCGGCCGCATCCATTTTTCCGCGTAGAGATTTGAACTCATTCAAAGTAATGTCTGAGGTGCGACACTCGATTTTATCAGCATTGGTTAATTGACCTTTAGCATCAAATTTTGGTGGGGTGCTACATTTTTTTGCCAAAGGTGTGGCTAAAATATTGGTTGTGGTATGTAAGTCGTTTTGGGCATGACGACAAACCAGCTGCTTATCTTTGGTAAATGCCACATCACACTCTAAGATGCCAGCTCCCATACGAGCAGCAGCTAGGTAACTATCATAAGTATGCTCAGGGTATTGCAAAGGGGCGCCGCGATGAGAGATTGAGAAGTCAGACTTGGTAGCAGTTTGACCCTCACATGATTTTAACTGTGTTTTTAGGGGGCTGTTGTCCATATCATCTACTAAGTATAGTGGACGACTACCATAGCTATGACCTACTATTGTCTTTGGCTTAGCTGAGGTGTTATTAGTTGATTGGGAGCTGCTTGAGGCCATAGAGTTGTGATTAGGCTCGGCTAAGACATTACTACATCCTGATAGTAATAGACTGGATAGGCTAATACACAGACCTGTCGCTAGTTTTATTTTGTTTTTAACAGCAGGTGCATTATAGTTGTTGTTATTACAGCGGATATCCAAATTATTAATAGTTTTATTGTTATAAAATGACATTCAAGATTCCTTAAATGGGTGTGTTAATATTGGGAACTAAGGGATACCTTTAGCCTGTAAAGTAACTGAAATAACTGACAGTTTTATGACATTTGTTTTTTTCAAATTGTTTTTTCAATAACAAGACATAGATAACAAACAGTAAAGGATCATTATGACGCAGTATTTAGAGTGTGTAACCGTAGAGCACAACCCTTCAAACAAGAGCATTGATAAGTCAGTAATTTGGCTACATGGGTTGGGGGCTAGTGGCCATGACTTTGAGCCAGTAGTGCCTGAGCTAGGACTGAGCTCTGAGATGGCGGTGCGTTTTGTTTTCCCGCACGCACCGCAAATCCCAGTTACCATAAATGGGGGAATGGTGATGCCAGCTTGGTACGATCTGATAGAAATAAGCTTGGATCGTAAGGTAGATGTTGAGCAAATTTTGAAGTCAGCAGAGGCCATCAAAGACTTGATTCAGCGTGAAATTGAACGCGGTGTTAATCCAGAAAATATCGTTATTGCTGGCTTCTCACAAGGCGGAGCAGTAGCCTATCAAGTGGCGCTAACTTACCCCCAGCGTTTGGCAGGCCTAATGGCTCTATCTACCTATTTAGCGATTGATGAGCCATCAACATATACTGCCATTAATAAAGATTTGCCAATCAGGATTGATCATGGCACCCAAGATCCTGTGGTGCCAGTAGCACTAGGTCAGATGGCTAATGAGCGCCTAACCAATCAAGGCTATCAAGTGCAGTTTAATACGTATCCTATGGCACACCAAGTTTGCCTACCGCAGATTAAGGCCATTGGGCAGTGGCTAACTAAGGTACTGTAAATATTGTGAGCTTACCTAATTATCGGCATATTGCAGGCTATCGACATACTGCAAGCTATCGGCATGATGCGGGAAATCATGGGGAATATTCCAAGGGACAACATAGACCAACTAAGCGTGCGGCTAATCTCTGGATAGCTGCAAGTTTAGGGTTGGTAAGTTTTTTGGGTCTAGTGCAGCCAGCTGTGGCTGCTGAGTATTACAATTGCTCAAACCCCAATGGTTGTCAATTAGTCTCTAGCGTTACGCCACAAGATGACTCGACCGCTACCCAGTATCCAGTAGTGTTGGCTCATGGACTGGGTGGATTTAATACTCTGTTTGGCATATTGAGTTATTTTAATGGCATTCCCCAAGCTTTGATGCAAGGAGGCACTGAGGTCTATGTCACCAAAACTTCTGCCATCCATGATGCTGAATTTCGAGGCGAGCAATTATTACAGCAAGTGCAAACCATAGCTGCAGTGACAGGTAAACAGAAAGTGAACCTAATTGGACATAGCTTGGGCGGGATAGATATTCGCTATGTGGCAGCGGTAGCGCCTGAGCACGTGGCCTCAGTGACTGCAGTGGCAAGCCCAGAGCAGGGTTCAAAAATGGCAGACTGGGTACTAAGGTTTATCACCGAAAGCAGTGCAAGATCAGGCTATCCTGAGGGCGAATATAATTTGTTAGGTAGGGCGCTTATTTCTTACCATAAGTTTTTTGGCAAGTTTATGGATGTGGGCTCTGGCATCAGTCTAAAGCAGCTGCAGCAGCAAGACTCATTACGAGCAGTGACCGGGCTGACCAGCGACTATATGGCTGAGTATTACAATCCTAAGTATCCAGCGGCTATGCCTAGTGAGTACTGTGGACAGCCACCGCAGGACTACGTGGTCAATGGCATCCCTTATTATTCATTTTCAGGAGTAGGCACCATTACCAATGGGTTAGACCCCAGTGATTATATCCTGGCATTAACGGGTCTTACTTTTGGTAAAGACGACCCTAACGATGGCTTGGTATCTGCTTGCTCCAGTCGTTTGGGTTATGTCATTCGTGATGATTATAAGATGAATCATTTAGACTCGGTCAATCAGTTCTTGGGACTGGTTGGCTGGGGAGAGGTGAATCCTGTATCGGTTTATCGCAGTCAGGTCAATCGTCTAAAAAATGAAGGTCTGTAGGTAGACAATCAAATAAGAGAGAGTAAAGATGACAACTAAGCCGAATCGTAAAGGGTTTTGGCTATTGCTAGCTGGGCTAATTATGTTGGCAGTATTGGCTCTCTTAGTGCTGATGGTGAAGCTTAATGCTAATAAACAGCCCACAAATACCAAAGCTGAGACCTCTGCCTCTGAGGCTATAAAGACTCGTAAATTGATACAGGATTCTGACTCTGAGCACTCACTACAAGACCTGCCTTATCGCCCTGATAAATTTATAACCGGGGTGGAGAATTTGCCTCGCTCATTACAAGGCACTGAGGTGGATGGTGAGATTATCATCAATGATAAAGCACAGTTGGTGGCTACTCGAGGGCTAAGACGCTTGTATGATTACTTCCTTTCTGCCTTAGGAGAGGAAGATAGCGAGACCATTGATGCTCGGGTGGAAGCCTATATTTTACATACTACGCCGCAGCCTGCCGCCAATGAAGCTATTAATCTATATTATCAATACCAATCCTATCTAAAGCAAGTTAATGCCATTCAAAGCCAGTTTGATGAGCCAACCAACTTCAATGAGGCGTTACAAAAAGTGGAGCAAGGTGAGCTGAATATAGAGGCCATAGATAGGCAGCAACAACAATTAAAAACGGTTAGAAGTCAGTTATTCAACTCCAAGGTCGAAGCGGCTTTTTTTGGCACCGAAGATCAGTTGCAAGCTTACAATAAGCAGATGCTAAAGATAGCTCAAGATAAGTCATTATCTAATGCTGAAAAACAACAGGCCAAACAAAGATATCTACAAAATTTACCGGACTCTTTGACCAAAAAGCAAGCAGAGCAGCAGGCTAATTTGCAGCAGCTTATGACCCGAACCGAACAGATGAAAAAGCGAGGCGCTGATGAGCAGCAACTGTTTGAGATGCGCACCGAATTGGTGGGAATAGAGGCGGCACACAGGTTGGCAGAATTAGATAAGCAGACTCAAGATTTTGACCGCCGCTTTGAAAGTTATCAACAACAAAAACAACAGATAACAGCCTCTAATGCTTCACCTTCTGAGAAACAGCAACAGATAGCGGCTTTGGAGCAAAAGCTATTTAGTGACAATGAGCAAAAACGTCTGGTAGGTTATGGAAAGTTTAAAAATCAGTCCCAATAAAGCAGTTAATCAAATCGGTTAATCAAACTCAAGGTAAGCTGTGTCATTAAGGCATTAATCGCCAAAATAACAGACTTAAAATCGTGATGACTAATAAAATAACAAAGACACGCTTGACCCAGTAAGGCACCATAGGTGGTTTGTAACCCATTGAGTTTAGACGATTGTCCAAGCCATTATTTAGAGATTGTAGTTCGGGGTTGTCTTTAATGGACTGTCTGCCCGGCTTAACACCCTGTTTCTTTTGTTGTTTATGACTAATGGCGGCAACTTTTTGGCTTTGTTGTTGTTTTAAGCTTTGCTCATAATCATCAATTAAGTCTTTAGCCTCGCTCATGCTTATATTTTGTTCTTCAGATAATGACTTTATGGCCAGCACCAAGTTATTTTTTTCGACCATTTGAGCAATGTGTTTTGGTAATTTATTGGACATATTCTTATCGGATATATTTTTATCGTTCATAGTCAGTC
>JAHHUJ010000121.1 GCA_020024075.1 Psychrobacter sp. | reverse complement strand
GTTTACCGGTTTTCCTTGGCTTTTTGTTGGTTATGCTTTCACTGAGCAATACTGGTTATCGTCTTTAGCGCCAGTGGCTGGGGTGTTTGCGGTGTCTTTTGTGGCGGTTTTATTATCGGCAAGCTTGGTCGATGTGTTTCGCAAGCGGGCTGGGTATTTGGTTGTCAGTGCTTTGTTTGTCGCAGCAAGTATCGGTCTATGGTTAGCCAATCCGGCGTGGACTCAGCCCAAAGCCAATAGCGAAAATCTAAAGGTATCCTTAATACAAGGTAATATTCCGCAAGACCTTAAGTGGTTGACCGAATATCGCTACAAAACGCTTGAGATTTATGCCACCCTAAGCAGTACTGAGTGGGACCAAGATATGGTCATTTGGCCTGAGTCTTCTATCCCTATGTTCCAAACGGAAGCTTGGCCTTTTATCACTGAAGTGGTGAAAGTAGCCAAACAAACAGATACCACTTGGGTCACGGGTATCCCTTACAAGGATGAAGCTGCGTATCAGCAGGAGACGGATAAATACGCGCCTTTTTACAACAGTGTGATCGCACTAGGGGCGCAGGCGGATGGGCTTTATAAAAAACAAAATCTGGTACCTTTTGGGGAGTATATTCCGTTCCAAGGCGCTCTAGATCTATTTCCTAACTTGGCCGGTAGTCAAGATATTATGAGTTATAGCCGTGGCCCTGCCAATCAGTCACCGCTTCGGGTGCGTGGTCATAATCTAGGCTCGGCAGTGTGCTATGAGGTGGCTTATCCCGATACTACCCGCCGCAATGCGCAGAATACGGACTTCTTATTAACCATTTCTAATGACGCTTGGTTTGGCACTTCAGCGGGCCCTCTTCAGCATTTACAGATGGTACAGATGCGCTCGTTAGAAACGGGCCGCTGGTTTATGCGTGCCACCAATACTGGGGTGACTGCTATTATTGATCATACTGGTAAGATTGTGGCTCGAGCGCCACAGTTTGAACGCACCGTACTGCGTGGTGAGGTGCAATCTCGCACAGGTATGACGCCTTATGTGCGTTTTGGCAACACGCCTATTTTATTATTAATATCTCTAATGCTATTGTTAAGCTACTTGGGAAAACGCGCCTTTTCGCGTTAAGCTGAAGCAAAAAATAATAGGGGATTTGCTTTGATTAAGAAAAATGTACTGCTAATCCACAAATTGGACAGGGCTTTTTCACAAAAGGTAGCAAATTGCGATATAATAGCAAGATATGTGATCGGTTCTGACTGTGATATAGTGCTGAGGTGTGGTCATTAGCTGTAACGTAGACAAGTTACCACATGAATTAAATACTATATGGCAGAGGAACCCCTCTTCTTAAACCTTTATCAAATTATACAGATAGGTGACCTATGGCAGATGCAAGCCAAAATAAACCAAAGAAAGAATTTGCCTACGCTATGGTAGGGACTGCTGCGTTTTTGGCTATCGTACTTCTTATTGGTATTTCAGCCTTTTTACGCCCTGCAGACAAGCATGTAGCGCCTGAAGCTGCTGTAGAAGAAACCACTGAAGAAGCGGTTGCTGAAGAAGCAACTGCAGAGCCTGCAGCCGAAGCAGAGGCGGCAACAACTGAAGATGCGCCAGCAGACGAGGCTACGGCAACTGCTGAACCTGAAGCAGAAGCTGATACCGCCGCTGAAGCAGAAGCTACAGAGACACAACCTGCAACCCAAGAAGCTGCTCCAACAGAAGCTGAAGCGACTGCAGAGGCTACTGAAACCGCTCAGTAATTGACAGTCTTGATAATCTAAAGCCATTTAAAATAGGCTAAAACCCGCTCTATCTATATGATAGAGCGGGTTTTTTTAATATAACGTCACTAATTTTGCTTTACCGCTTGTTTCGCACATGAAACAATACTTTATTTTAACAAAATAAAATATCAGGCTATTACTCCACAAATTTTGAAATGATTGTGACATAACTGCTTGCTGTAGAGACTGCTATATAGACTGAGTTCACTGTACAGTTGAGAGCGGTATGTTTAACGGTTATATAACTAAGGAATTAAGACTATGGGTAATGCAGACTCAAATCGGACAGGACCTTCCGCTGAAGCACAAGCGTTAGACAATGGCTTTATGGGCCATCCTCAGCCGCTGCGATCTTTGTTTTTTACCGAAATGTGGGAACGCTTTTCGTACTATAGTATTCGTCCCCTATTGGTACTATTTATGGTGGCCTCCATTAGTAGTGGTGGCTTTGGCTTTGATGATGCTACAGCCTCGGCCATTTACGGTATTTTTGCCGGTACTTTGTATCTTGCAGCAGTGCCGGGTGGCTGGCTCGCTGATAACTGGCTGGGTCAAGAGCGTGCCTTGTGGTGGGGCAGTATTATTATTGCCTTAGGTCACTTATTTATCGCGCTTTCGGCTTTATTTGGCATGTCGATGTTTTTTATTGGTCTGGTCTGTATTGTCCTAGGCTCAGGACTATTTAAGACCTGTATTTCGGTCATGGTAGGGGCATTATATCCCAAGGGTGACGCACGCCGTGATGGCGGTTTTACCTTATTTTATATGGGTATTAATATTGGTGCCTTGTTGGCTGCGCTTATTGTGGGGCTGTTTCAAGAACGACAAATGTGGCACGTCGGCTTCGGCGTAGGGGGCTTAGGAATGCTGGTATCACTACTGGTATACCGCTTTGCTGCCCGAAAGAACTTGAAGCGATTTGCCAAAGCTCAAGGCATCACCCCTGAGTGGGAGACGGCTAACGATCAGTATCAACATATAGGACGCTGGGTGGGGTTGTTCTTAGCCGTTCTGATTGCGCTGATTGTACTGATTGCCACAGGGATTATGCCGTTTAACCCAAGTATGGTCGCTGAATATATGACCTATATCATTGCTGGTATGGTGTTGTTGTATTTCGCTTACATGTTTATTTCTCCTAAGCTTGATAAAACCGATAAACTGCGTCTGCTGATTTGTTTTATTCTAATTATTGGTTCGACCTTATTCTGGTCAAGCTTTGAGCAGCAGCCGACCTCATTTAACTTATTTGCTGATCGTTATACTGACCTAAATGTGTTTGGATTTGACATTCCAAGTATCTGGTTTCAGTCATTAAACCCTATCTTTATCTTGATGTTGGCTCCGATTGTCAGTGTGATCTGGGTGTGGTTAGGCAAGCGTAATCTTGAGCCAAATAGCATGGCTAAGTTCTCATTGGGTATGTTACTGGCAGCAGCAGGCTTTGGCTTGATGATTATGGCCTCCAAGCTGGTCGTTGCCAATCCTGATACCTTGGTATCGCCTTTATGGCTAACCGGTAGTTTGTTGTTGTTGACTCTAGGTGAGCTGGCATTAAGCCCAGTGGGACTGTCCTCTATGACCAAACTTGCCCCAAAAGGTATGCAAGGTCAGATGATGGGTCTATTCTTCACTTCATTGGCGATGGGTAACTTAGTAGCGGCCTTCTTCGGCGGTCACGTTTCAGCGGATACCATTGAAGGGCTACCTAGCTTATTTACCACAATGACTATATTCTTGGTGGTAACCGCATTAATCTTATTGGTACTATCGAAGCCAGTAAGAGCCATGTTAGATCGTAGTGAAGCTGAAGATGAACAGCGCCATACGGTTTAAACAAGCATGTTTGAAAAATGCTATTTAAATAAGCTATAGATTAGCAACTGTCTTTTAAGCTATTTACTAACTGAAAACGGTTGCAAACATCAAACGTGTTACCATATTGGTAACACGTTTTTTTGTATTTAAAACTGGCAAAAGACACAATAAAAATACACCATTAATTCAGAGGAATATTATGAACAAATCTGTAATCCAAGAGCGTATCAGTCAATTACGCCAAGTCCTAAAAAACAACGACATCAGCGCCATTATCATCCCATCAGCTGACCCACATTTATCAGAATACCTACCTGAATATTGGCAAGGGCGTCAATGGTTGTCTGGCTTTACTGGCTCTGTGGGTACCTTGGTTGTAACTCAGGATTTCGCAGGTCTGTGGGCTGATAGTCGCTATTGGGTACAAGCCGCTGCGCAATTAGAAGATACCGGTATTACGCTACAAAAGCTGCAGCCTGGCTCGCCCAATCACGCGCAGTGGTTGGCAGAGAATTTAGATGCTGGCGATAGTGTGGCTATCGATGGCAACGTGTTGTCACTGACTGAACAAGATCGCTTATTAGATGCTTTCGATGCAGTGGCAGACAGTGAAGAGGACGGCATTCGTCTAATTACTGAGCTGGATTTATTGGGTGAGATTTGGCAAGAGCGTCCGGCGTTACCTATGGCTCCGCTGTATGCTCATGATGCACAGTTTGTGTCACAGTCTGCTGCCGAGAAGTTGGCTGAGGTGCGAGCGCAGATGCAAGAGATTGGCGCCACTCATCACCTTATCTCAAGCTTAGATGATTTGGCTTGGCTGACTAACCTACGCGGTAGTGATGTGGACTACAACCCAGTATTCTTGGCACACATGATTGTCACAGCGGACAAGGCGACGCTTTATATCGATAGCGCCAAAGTGGGTGAGGACATTGCCAAGCTATTGAGTGATGCTGGCATTAGTGTGGCAGATTATGATCAAGTTCAAGGCGCATTAAGTGAATTGACGCCAGATGATTTATTGCTATTAGATCCCAATAAAGTGGCGGTCGGTACCCTAAATGACTTAGGCGATGACATTGCCATGATTGAGCAAATTGCCCCAAGTAGCTTACTCAAATCAGTGAAATCAGTCGAGGACATTGAGCATGTGCGTGAAGCGATGCGTCAAGATGGCGCCGCACTGTGTGAGTTCTTTAGTGAGTTTGAAGCGCGCTTAGCACAAGGGGAGCGCTTAAGTGAGCTGGATGTGGACAGCATGTTAATTGACGTACGTAGTAAGCAGCCACATTATGTATCGCCTAGCTTCCCAACCATTGCAGGCTTTAACGCAAACGGCGCTCTGCCACATTATCGTGCTACCGAGGAGAAGTTTAGCTATCTAGACGGCGACGGTCTGCTTCTAATCGACTCAGGTGCTCAGTATCAAAACGGCACTACTGATATTACCCGTGTGGTGGGTATTGGTAACGTTAATGAAGGCCAAAAACGTGATTTTAGCCTAGTATTAAAAGCACACATTGCGTTAGCCAAAGCTTGCTTCCCAGACGGCATTGCTTCGCCATTAATTGACGCTATTTGCCGTGCGCCTTTATGGCAAGCTCAGATGGATTATGGTCATGGTACCGGTCATGGTGTGGGCTACTTCTTAAACGTGCATGAAGGCCCACAAGTAATTGCTTATGCTGCCAGCAATCCGCCAGAGCGTGCGATGAAAGTAGGCATGATTAGCAGTAATGAGCCTGGCTTATACCGTGAGGGTCGTTGGGGCATTCGCATCGAAAACCTAGTCATCAACCAGCCAGTACCAACGCCACAAGAGACAGAGTTTGGTCATTATCTAAACTTTGAGACCGTCACTTTGTGTCCCATCGATACCCGTCTGGTGAACCCAAGTCTATTGACTCAAGACGAAATTGAGTGGCTAAATGACTACCACAGTCATGTTTACAATGAGCTAAAAGACCGTGTTGAGGGTGAGGCACTAGCATGGCTAACAGAGCGTACCAAAGCCATTTAATCGGTTATTTAACTCATTAAGTTCGTTATTCATATTTTGTTATTCGTCTCAAACACTAAAGCCGCCTAAAGTTTAGGCGGCTTTTTTTGTGTTACTGTCTATTTTTTAATAAACGCCCAAATTTTAATAAGCACCCAAATACCGTAAAACAAGAAAGTTGTTTATTAATATATAGTTAAACTATTATTAAAAATAATTAAAATATTTTTCTTTACAGCAAGAATTAATGCCTCTACTATTATTTAGTGTACATATATTCACTAACAGGTTTTTACATGCCTCAATAGGAGAGTAAAAATGCCTAATACAGTTACCGTTATGGGTGCGGGTAATGCAGGTCTTACTGCAGCTTATCACCTATCCAAGAGTGGTTGCGATGTTTGCTTGTATGGTTCCCCAGGATTTGATCAGCCTCTGAGCGATATCGAAGAAAAAGGGGGGGTTGAAGCTTTATCTGAGTTAGCTGGGGTTGCTTTATTGTATAGCGGCTTTGAGCCAATTCATAAGCTTAGCCGTGATATGGCTGAGGCTGTCGCGTTTTCTGAAATTATATTGATGCCTGTGCCTTCATTTGCACAGGAGGTGTTATTTGATGTCATGCTTCCGTATCTAACGGATAATCATATCATTGTGGTGATGCCTGGGAATTATGGCTCCTTAGTGCTAAAAAAATCTATGCAAGATAAAGGGTTTGGTCATATCACCCCAACGTTTGTTGAGGCAATCTCAATTCCATGGGCCTGTCGTATCAATGCTCCAGCTCAGATTGCTATTATGGGATTAAAAGAGTTTTTACCAATGGCCGCACTGCCAGCAGCTAAAACAGCTGAGGTTATCAGTCGACTCCAA
>JAHHUJ010000120.1 GCA_020024075.1 Psychrobacter sp. | reverse complement strand
GTCTTATAGATAAAGGCTCTATGATTATAAAAATTGCTTGACCGTTGCTTGACTGAAACCTATTGATAAAGAGAGTGTCATGAATAAGGAACTTAATAAATTACAATCTTTAACTATTGAGCTAGCAAAGTTACCAAGTGAAACTGAGTGGGTAGAGTTTAAAGCAAATAATGAAGACCCTGATATGATAGGAAAAAATATTTCTGCCTTATCTAATACTTCAGCTCTTATCGGGAAAAAACAGTCTTATATTGTTTGGGGGCTTGATGACAAAAGTCATGACATTGTTGGCACAAGCTTTAAGCCGAGTGTGACGCGGAAAAACCATCAAGAGTTAGAAAGTTGGCTTTTGCAAAAATTAACACCAAAACTTAACTTCCAGTTTCATGAATTTGAGTATGATACAAAGTCTATTGTTATTCTTGAGATACAGTCTGCCTCGACAACCCCTGTTCGTTTTGACGGTGTGGAGTACATCAGAATAGGATCGTACACTAAGAAGTTACGTGATTTCCCAGAAAAAGAAAGAGAGTTATGGCGAGTTTTTGATAGGACTCCTTTTGAAGAGCAGGTTGCTATGTATCAACAAAGTAAAGAACAAGTGCTGAGTCTGTTGGACTATTCAAGTTATTTCCACTTACTTGAAATGCCATTACCAGAAAATCATGATTCTATTATGGAGGCTATTTCTGAAGATGGCCTAGTTAAAAAGACTGACTCTGGGCTATGGGATATTACTAACTTAGGAGCAATACTATTTGCCCATAAACTTTCTAATTTCAAAGCTTTATCTCGAAAAGCCTTACGTATTATTGTCTATCAAGGTAATAATAAATTAAAGACGATTCGTGAAATCAACTCAGATAAAGGCTATGCTATTGGTTATGAAGGGATTATTGAAAGCCTTAAGCTTATACTACCTAGCAATGAAATAATAGGGAATGCATTTCGTAGAGAGGTTCCCATGTATCCTGAGTTGGCTTTAAGGGAGTTAGTTGCTAACGCATTGATCCATCAAGACTTTAATATTACTGGAACAAGCCCTGTGATTGAAATTTATGAACATCGTATAGAGATTATTAACCCTGGCTCGTCTTTGATTGCAATAGACCGGTTAATGGATAAGCCTCCGCGTAGTCGAAACGAAGGCATTGCATCATTGATGCGTCGTATCGGTATTTGTGAAGAGCGTGGCTCTGGTATTGATAAAGTCGTTGCTGAGACTGAGTTTTATCAATTGCCGGCACCTTTATTTGAGATGTCTGATGAATTTACTAAGGTGACTTTGTTTGCTTATCGAGAGTTTAAGTATTTGGATAAAGAAGAACGTATCCGAGCATGCTATCTGCATGCTTCATTGAAATATATTAGCCATGAAGTCATGAATAACTCTACACTTCGAGATCGATTTGGAATTGATGTGAAGAATAGTGCCATGATCAGTCGTGTGATTAAACAAGCTATTGAAGCTGGGGTAATAAAAATGTATGACCCAACAGCGGGCACTCGCTCTGCTAGATATGTTCCCCATTGGAGTTAACTATATGATAATTAGAAATACTTTTTAGCTCTTTTCTAAGACAATACAGTTCAACTGTAGAATTTATTATAAAAGATTCATAAGAAATCTAAATATTAGCAAATGAATGACAGAGACCAGAAGAATATCGATTTTAAAAGAATCTGAAGTAGGGAGACACATACCAAAGAGCCGTATCGCAAATATGGTATTGCTAGCTCGATATTATATAAGACTCTGATGACAGAGTTTAATGGTAAATCTTGTCAAAACGCTGTCAAAGAAAAAGTCCTCACTATGGAAGGCTTGATTTATATAGCAATATTTGGTGGAGATGGCGGGAGTTGAATTCAACATCTTTAGTTATAAAAACAGCAAAAACTGATTACTATTTGATTGCTTTTTATAACTGGAGAATTAGCAGGCAAGAAAAAACCCTCACAGACTATAATCTGTAAGGGTTTTTATATATGGTACCGGTGGTCGGACTTGAACCGACACGCTTTTAAAGGCAACGGATTTTGAATCCGTCGTGTCTACCAATTCCACCACACCGGCATGTAGGGTTAGCTTAGTCATCGTTGATTTATAATCAGTCATCAACAAGACAGGTAGTCAAGCTAGGTGGCGTATTATAACAAACTCTCAAAACTGGTCAAGAAATTTTATTATTTATTTACACCTTCAACCCATTTATTTATTTCTCTGGGCGATTTATTAGCCTACGAAAGCACGCTCAACCACATAGTCGGCAGGTACACCCATGCGTGGTGAGACGGTTAAACCATAGCCATCTAAAATTTCTGAAATATCAGCATTAAATGGCATACTGCCACAGATCATGGCACGATCGTCATCTTTATTGATAGGCGGTAAACCAATATCTTCGTACAGCTTGCCTGATTTCATCAAGTCTGTAATACGGCCTGTGTTGCGGAAATCTTCACGAGTCACAGTAGGGTAGTAGATGAATTTTTCACGATACCACTCACCAAATAGCTCATCGTTTGGCAGAGTCTCTTCAAACATTTCGCGATAAGCGAGATCTTCAACTCGGCGTACCCCATGGCAAAGGATAATTTTATCAAATTTTTCATATACCTCAGGGTCACGAGATAAGGCTAAGAAAGGAGCAAGCCCGGTGCCTGTTGCTAGCATATATAAATGTTTGCCAGGTAGCAGGTCATCTACCACCAAAGTGCCAGTAGGTTTTTTACTGATAATTAACTCATCACCTACTTTGATATGTTGTAGACGTGAGGTTAATGGACCGTCTTGAACCTTAATTGAGAAGAATTCTAAATGCTCTTCATAGTTTGGGCTGGCGATAGAGTAAGCACGCATTAAAGGCTTACCATCTACCATGATACCAATCATGGCAAATTCACCATTACGGAAGCGTAAACCATCATCACGAGTGGTTTTGATGGTAAATAAAGAGTCATTCCAGTGGTGTACATAAGTCACTGTTTCAGTGTGAAATTTTGACATAAAGGCCCCAATTAATAATGATGGCAAAGCGGGTTATAAATCGTGTTTATAAAGAGAGACTTTGGACTTATACTCAATAAAGCTGCTATAAATCCTAGTATAGTGTTCGACCAATAGGGTTAAAAATTACTTATTATATAAAGTATCCGCCGTTTTAGTAAGGCATGCTTACCTAATGGATAATTTAAAAGATGCTTATCATAACAAATTATTGCTTATCATAACGGCAATAAGCGCAAAATAGCACAAAAGAATCATTATAAAATGGAATAACGGCTGTTAAAAAAAATATAAGCGCGACAATTTAAGGCACTTTTTTAGTAGAGGTGCCCCATTGATTAGTTTCAGAAGAAGTCTTTTGGCCGTACCAAAACAGTAAGATTAAGCCACCTGTGAGTGGAATAGCAAAGATGAGTGGAATAGCAAAGGAAATACCACCAGCCTGATTCGCCAAGATCATGTAGGTGTCTAATCGTTACCGCAAAGACAGGTAAAATAAATGGCAAGTGTGATAAGCCTGTGTTTGTCATTTAAATTTGGTAATATTCACCGCTTTTAAGAAATAAATCTTTGAATCGATTTAGTGAGTATTTAAGTTTAATAGTCAACTAATTCAGTTATCCCCCAATATATACGGTGTATTAAGTATAATGAGTCAATCTAGTCTGTCTGTGCCAATCATCGGCTATCACCGTTCTGCTCTGTCGCAGAAATTTGGTATCCCGCGTCAACCTAATTTGGTGGAGCTACCGACCATTATTGAAATGATTGCCCCTTATAATACGTTGGATGCCTTCGAGGGTATTGAGAATTTTAGCCATCTTTGGATAACTTGGCATACTCATCACAACCATCTTACTAAGACGCCTGAGAGCAAGCAGGCGCTGAATGCTAATCAAGAGATGGGAGAGCGTGCCCATAACTTCGCAGCTTTTAAGCCTAAAGTGCGGCCACCTAGACTAGGCGGTAATACTAAGCTTGGGGTGTTTGCCACGCGTAGTACTTATCGTCCGTCGCAATTAGGTTTGTCAGTGGTAAAGCTAATAAAAGTGGAGGGGGTAGGCGGCTCAGTCACCTTACACATCTCTGGTGCCGATATGGTAGATGGCACGCCCATTATTGATATTAAGCCTTATATTGCTTACAGTGATGCCATTAGTGAGGCAGTAAGTGGATTTGCTTTGGATAAGCCCATTGTTAAACCGGTGCATATTACTAAATCTGCGCGCAATCAATTTATAGCTTGTGTCACTGACAACTTAGATCAAGGCTTAAAGACAGAAGATATGGCGCTTATTTGTCAGCTGATTAGCCAAGATCCTAGACCCGCTTATCGTCAGCAGCAGTCGGATAGGGTTTTTTATATGCGTTATAAAAATCATGACATTGGTTTTAGGCAAAAGAGTTTGCATGACGATTCAAGTATTGCTGGCGATAGCTATAACAACGACCCTAATTTGCAGCAGCAGGCTTTAATCACAGGAGATGTTCAAGCCAATAATGAAGCTAATGATCAAGCTCTGGTTATAGTTTCAGTTGAACGGGTAGCTGTAGACAGATAACTAGGATTCTTGTTAGCTTAAAAGCCTTCTATTTTAAGTTAATCAGCTTAAAGTATTGGTTACCCGTTTGTTTTAAGTTCTAATAAACCCTAATTAGGGCTTACTGAGTCAAACTTGAATTGTTGGCGTGAATATCGATAATAGTCGCAGTGATTAACAATACCTGTTTTGTTGATAGGGTTACGCTAATCAGCCACAAAGCTAAAAAGCTTTATAGCGTTAAAATTCAAATCCGTATTTAATCCATTATAAATTAATTATAAAAAGAGAAACTATGTACACAGACAGTCATTGTCACTTAAACCGTTTAGACTTAACCCATCATGATGGCAAGTTAGAAGGCGTTATTGAAGCCATGAAACAAGCTAACGTGAGCCGCGCAATGGCCATTATGTGCGACTTCGTAGAATATGATGAAATTTATGACATTATTACCAAATTTGGAGATGAGCAATTAAATCTAGGAATGAGTGTGGGTATTCACCCTTGTGAAGATTTAGAGGTGCTAAAATCTGCTACGGTAGAGCGTTTGGTAAAAACAGCGTCCCCAGATTATGTTTGGGCGATTGGTGAAACCGGCTTAGATTATTATTGGAGTGAGGACAATAAGCAGGAACAAAAAGCCAGCTTAGCACGTCATATTGCCGCCAGTCAGCAGCTAAAAAAACCGCTTGTGGTGCATACTCGTGAAGCTAAGCACGATACCATTGATATCCTAAAGGCTGAAAAAGCAGAGCATGGTATTATTCATTGCTTTACTGAAGATTGGGATACGGCAAAAAAAGCACTGGATATGGGCTTTTATATCTCATTTTCAGGCATCGTAAGCTTCAAAAATGCACAAAGCCTACGTGATGCTGCCCTAAAAGTACCAAGAGACCGATTACTTATTGAGACCGATAGCCCTTATTTGGCTCCTGTTCCAAAGCGTGGCAAGCCAAACGAACCGGCTTATGTGCCTTATGTAGCGACCTGTTTGGGAGATTTATTTGGTATCAGTAGTGAAGAGGTCGGTAGGCTTACCACAAAAAATTTCGAGGATTTACTGGCACAAGCTTAATAAAATGGGTATGCTATGTAGGTTATGACCAATCAGTCATTAACTTCCTATGATTTTGGGTCCCTATTATGAGGCTTGCAAAGGGTAGGACCTGTCAAAGTAGATATTATTCATCAAAGATTATACAAGGTTGGGCGTTTGCATGAGTAGGCAGCAGCAATTTAAGAACCGCGAAGAAAAGATTTTGGCCACCGCTGAGCAACTCTTACTTGAAGCAGGAAGTGTAGACATTACTTTAGACAGTTTAGCTGATCAGCTAGACCTAGCTAAGGGGACTTTATATAAGCATTTTTCTAGCAAAGATGAATTGTATTTGCGTATTATCATCCGCTACGAAGAGCAATTATTCGATATCAATAAGATTGATGACAGCGTTTCGGCAGGGGTGTCTCGTATAATTCTGCAACAGCTAATGAGCCCGCAGAAGGCCTTATTATTTAACCAGATTGAAGAGCGTCTTGCGGCATCTGCTCAGGGCCTAAATAGAATGTTTGGTGAGTTGTATGAAATTAGACGCGCGCGTATGAAGCGTCTGATAGATCTTACCAGCCAATATTTACAGCTACAAAATAGTGGCCTCAGTACCCGCGATTACTTATCGACCATCTGGGCGATAGGACAAGGCGGGGCAAGCCTTCTGAATTCAAGCTTCTACCAGCGTTATTTAGGGCGCCGAGATACCCTTAGAGTGGCATTGGTACAGCAGATGCTTGATTTGCCAAAGCAGTATCCTAGTGTTGATGAAACCGATGATGATATGGTGGAGCTGGTCAACCAGATTGATTCTGAAAGTGAAGCTCACCTACAAGCTCAAGATTCTTAAGGATTAAGACAACATATATAGAATGCAGGTGTAATGGACAAAATTCAGGCTGAAAACGAGCGGTTAGTCTCTAATGGACATT
>JAHHUJ010000012.1 GCA_020024075.1 Psychrobacter sp. | reverse complement strand
GCAACAGTCTGGTGAAGGCACTGAGATTAAGCTGTTACGTAACAAAGTGACAGATAATGAAATTGCCGAAGTAGTGGCTGCTGCGACAGGTATTCCTGTCTCCAGAATGCTACAAGGTGAGCGTGAAAAAATGTTGCATATGGAAGAGCACTTACATGAGCGCGTTGTCGGTCAAGATGAAGCGGTACAATCTGTAGCTAACGCGGTTCGTCGTAGCCGTGCTGGTCTATCTGATCCAAACCGTCCATCGGGATCATTCCTATTCTTAGGTCCAACAGGGGTAGGTAAAACTGAGCTGACCAAAGCGCTTGCCAGCTTCTTGTTCGACTCTGAGGATGCCATGATTCGTATCGACATGAGTGAGTTCATGGAAAAACACAGTGTCAGTCGCCTAGTTGGTGCACCTCCAGGTTATGTTGGCTATGAAGAGGGTGGGGTATTAACGGAAGCAGTTCGCCGTAAGCCTTATAGCGTCATCTTGTTTGATGAGGTTGAAAAAGCGCACCCTGATGTGTTCAATATTCTATTGCAAGTATTGGATGATGGCCGCTTAACCGACTCACAAGGTCGTGTGGTCGACTTCAAAAACACAGTTATCATCATGACCAGTAACTTAGGATCACACAAGATTCAAGAGATGGCTGGAGATGACTATGAAGAGATTAAATCAGCTGTGATGGAGTCTGTGGGTCAGCATTTCCGCCCTGAGTTCGTTAACCGTATTGACGAGATTGTGGTATTCCATCCATTGGGTATGTCACAGATGGCCGGTATTGCTGAGATTCAGTTAAATCGTCTGCGTGATCGCCTCAAAGAGCGTGAAATGGACATCAAGTTGTCACCAGATGCCATGCATATGCTTGTAGCGGTGGGGTATGATCCTGTATATGGAGCACGTCCTCTTAAACGTGCTATCCAGCAGCAGATTGAAAACCCATTGTCATTGAAACTTCTATCAGGAGAATTCGTGGCAGGTGATACCATTGTTGTTGATGTGGATGAAGAGGATAATTTACTTTTTTCTAAAGAGTAAAAGTCTCTTAGAGAAGTGACAGCAAAGTAGCTGATAGTGTTTTATGGGCTACTTGCTGAACGACTTATGTCTCTTACCTACTGCTATTAAACCCTTATCTACATAAGTAGGTAAGGGTTTTTTGTTTTGTAGCATTTTGTTTTAAGGAGTGGTGTTTGTAGGTGTAATGGAGTTGGTTTTATAGACTAGTGCAAAACACCCTTATATTATTAAGGGTATTGCTTAGCCAATGGGCTTTGTTTATTATGTCGTGTTACAATTTATGATTGTAAGTAAAAATATTTTCGCTAATCTATCTATGGATTTTCTAAAAACTCACTGCCCAATCTGTAAGGAATATATAATGACTTTAGGAACCCCCTTTAACAAGACCAAACTAAGTGTTGTATTACTAGCGACTGTCTTTGTTGCGTCCGCTTGTAGTACTCTTCCTTCAGAAACCTCCAGTGCCAATGGCAGCTCTGCTAATGTGATTAAGACGGAAACTGAGGCTGAGACTAATCAAGCACAGGTGGCAACAGAATCTAGTCGCTTAGATACGGCGAATTGGGCAGAAAGTATTCAGGCTTGTAGTGATGATTACAAACAGCTCATCGAACCTGAAATCAATAAGTTCTCTAGCCAAGCATTAAGTTATGAGCAGTTGTTTAATAAAAATACTGGCCGCATAGACTTGGCCAATCAGCTTCCACAAACTGAATCAATGCAATGCAAGCAACAAGCTTTATCAATAGTTGAGCAAATGAATCAGGCAAAAGTTGAGGCCGCGCAAAAAGAGCTAAACAAGACCAACCTGTCTGAAGCTGATAAAAGAGCAGCATTATCCAATTTGCTTTATGCCCAGCAAGCCTTGTTCTTTAGTTATGTTCGTCATGGTTTGATTAGCAATGATGGGCAAGATGTGCAGCTGTGGCTACAAGCTAATGATATTTGGATTCAGTGGTTAAATGAGCCTATCGCATTTTCTGATGGGGATGCGATGGTGAATACCTTAATGATTAATAGGGCTTTAATCTCGACGGTGGGTCAATTAACTGATTATTTGCAAAATTATTCTACTGAATTAAAGCAGCAGCCTAAGAAAAAAGAACTGTTATTAAATCAAACTTTAATTTTCTTAGCTCAAGCTGAAGACAACGGTAGGAAAGTTAGCCAGTCACTTGATAAAGCAGTGGAGTCTCTACCTTGGTTGAAAGCGGTAACCACGCAGCTAAGTGATGAAACTGAGGCCAATAAAAACTCCTCACCAAAGCTTAGCGTGAATGAAACTGAGAAAGCTTTACTTAAGGTGCTTCAAAGAGATGAAAGTGAGTATTTTACTCAGTTATTAAAGTTGACCGCACTAAGATATCAAGACATTAATGAAGAAAAGCTTCTTGAAAGTGCCAAAACCTTCTTAACTGAAGAAGTAGAAGACTTAGCTTTAAGTGAGCTGTTAACGGCTATGGACTATGCCAAAATAGGCGATCAAGAGTCTAGCAAACGCTGGTTAGATAAAGCATTTACTCATAATGATATTGTTAATGATATTTGTCAGTTACCTAACCTAAACCCTGCCAGCTTAAATCCATTCTTTAATGAGAAAAACGGTAAATGGTTGTTGGCTGAGATTAATAAGCAATGCAGCTAACCGTTTAACTTAGTTTAATAAAGAGAAAAGGCTCAGTATTTATAACTGGGCCTTTTTTATTGCTGAATTTTGTGCATTACACCTGAAATTATGATAATGAGGTGTAATGCACAAAAACCATCTTTTAGTACGCTTTAATAATTTATAAAACTTAACTAAAAATAGTTTTTTCATAAAAAAACCAATTACACAGTTAACATTTGTTAACTTATTGATGTAAAGCTGTGACTTAAATTGCTATACCCACTTTACATTGTTACAGTGGGCTCTTTTTTATAGGTAAAAACACAAATGAGTGATTTAAAGATTGGGCGTCTAGGACCTTTTCCTAAGGTTAATAAGCCTGTATTTATAGCCTCAGTTGTATTGATTGTTGGTTTTATTATATTTGGGGCTTTGTTTCAGCAAATGGCGAATACGCTATTTACTGAGATGCAAAGCTTTATTACCCACAGATTTGGGTGGTTCTTTATCCTTGTGATGAATGCTGCTGTCGTTATCTGTCTGTATTTGATATTTAGTAAATACGGAGATATTAGGCTTGGACATCAGACTGAAGCACCACAGTATAGCTTGCCCTCATGGATAGGTATGTTGTTCTCCGCAGGTATTGGTATCGGTATTATGTACTGGGGTACTGCCGAACCTGTCTATCACTTCATGGCACCCCCTTTGGGAGAAAAAGAGACAGTTGAAGCGGCTAAGCAAGCTATGAATATCTCTTTTTTACATTACGGGATACATGCTTGGGCGATTTATGCTTTTGTGGCTCTGTCTTTGGCTTATTTCCATTTCCGTCGTGGGTTACCTTTAGCGATACGATCTGCTTTATATCCTATTTTGGGTAAAAGAATTAATGGTGGTTGGGGACATACTGTAGATACATTAGCAGTGTTTGGTACTATGTTTGGAGTAGTCACCACCTTGGGCTTAGGGGTACTTCAGATCAACTCAGGTTTGGAAGGTCTCTTTGCGCTACCTAACAATATTACAGTACAAATTGTTTTAATTGCTGTGATTACCTTACTGGCCTGTGGCTCATTAATGCTAGGTTTGGATAAAGGGATTAAGCGCTTAAGTGATGTCAATATTTTACTCACTTTGGTGTTGTTAACTTTTGCTTTTGTACTGGGTCCTACTCAATATATTATCGACAGCTTTGTGGAGAATATCGGTAACTATATCCAAAATGTTGTACAGTTAGCGTTTTGGAATGAAGCTTACTCTAAGACAGATTGGCAGTCAGCTTGGACTATTTTTTACTGGGCATGGTGGGTTAGTTGGTCACCATTTGTAGGGGTGTTTATTGCTCGTATTAGCCGTGGTCGTACTATCCGTGAGTTCTTGCTTGGGGTATTGTTCGTGCCTATGGCCATCTTATTTTTCTGGTTCACAACCTTCGGTGGTGTGGCGGTTAATATGGAATTGATGGGTAATCCAGGCTTTATCGAAGTGGTTCAAAATGACTATGGTAATGCCATTTTTAAACTAATGGAATTTTATCCCTTTACTAAAGCAACTACGATGCTGATTATTATTATGATTGTATTGTGGTTTGTCACCTCATCGGACTCAGCCAGCTTCGTTATCGATATGTTAACCTCAGGTGGAGAGACCAATCCACCTAAGATACAGCGTTTATTCTGGGCAGGGACTCAAGGCTTGGTAGCAGCAATATTGTTAGCCGCTGGTGGGTTAGGGGCATTACAAGCTGCAGCCATTGTGGCAGGTTTTCCATTTGCTATTGTAATAGTGGTAATGATGTATTCATTAATGCGAGGTCTAAGCCGCGATAGACTTATCTTATATCGTGCCCAGCAAAGATTTATCACCGAAGAATCCGCTGAGCATAATACAGCCGATGAATTCGTTGATGAAGAGTTACTAAAAGGACCGCCGAAGATAGTTTCTGGAGATTAAGTCCAAATAAGATAGTTTATATCTGTCTGTTCATATAAATAACAAAAGGCCAATTCCATCGAATTGGCCTTTTTTAGTGCTGACAACGCAAACTATCTGTGTAGTCTAACTGGCCATAATTTTTGAAAGATAAAATGGCTTATGTTGTTGGTTATGCATACATCCCATCACAGTAATACCTCATTCTAATTGATGGGCTTTCAGCTTATATCTTAATAAATATCTGAGCAAAAAAATAGCTCACCAAAAGTGAGCTATCTAAATTAGATAAAAGGGTCTATTTTTGTTCGGCGCCAGTTTGCACATACTTATCAAAGTTATCTGCATAATCGTCTAAATTATCACTTAGCATTTGGCGATACTGTTTGGTATAAAACTCAATGATTTCATTTTTCTCTTTAGCCAAATCGCTGCCTTTGACGAAGCCAATAGAAGCAACTGAGGCACTATAACGAGCGGCAGCGTACAATAATGAAGCACCCACTTGGCCCGAGTGTGCTTCTGGGCCCAATTGACTGTTTGCAAGCTCAATGATGGCGTCAGCACGCTTATAGAAAGCTTCGATGTCTTTTGATAGCTTAGGAGCTTCGTTGTTGTTAGGGGTATCGGTCATAATGATCAACTTTCACTTTATTAATTAAATAGGCTGGATACCGCACTCAAGCTTGCTGCTGTCAGTGCGGTATGAAAACGTGTTAACTAGAGGTTCGCGTCTGCTCTTAATAGCTCTGCTTTGTCTGTTTTTTCCCAAGTAAAAGCAGTTTCACTGCCTTCGCGACCAAAGTGGCCATAAGTAGCGGTTTGCTGATACATAGGTTGTAGCAGATTTAGCATATGCGTAATGCCATAAGGACGCAGGTCGAAGTGAGTACGGATCAGCTCAATAATAACTTCGCGGCTCACTTTAGCAGTACCAAAAGTATTCACTGCAATCGATGTTGGCTCAGCAACACCAATGGCGTAACTAATCTGAACTTCACAGCGCTCAGCAAGACCTGCCGCAACGATGTTTTTTGCCACATAACGACCGGCATATGCAGCACTACGGTCAACTTTTGAAGGGTCTTTACCACTAAATGCACCGCCACCATGACGGGCCATACCACCGTAAGTATCTACAATAATTTTACGGCCAGTTAAGCCGGCATCACCCACAGGTCCACCGATAACGAATTTGCCGGTTGGGTTAATGTGATAGCGAGTATCTTTGTGCAGTAGCTCAGCTGGGATAACTTGCTTGATGATGCTTTCCATTACTGCTTCACGCAAATCTGCTTGAGACACATCTGGATCTTGCGGGGTAGATAGAACCACAGCATCAATGGCAGAAGGAATGCCATTGGCATATTTTAGAGTAACTTGAGCTTTGGCATCAGGGCGCAACCAAGGCAACTCGCCTGAACGACGTAACATGGACTGACGTTCCATTAAGCGGTGCGCATATTCAATAGGGGCTGGCATTAACACTTCAGTTTCATTACTGGCATAGCCAAACATTAGACCTTGGTCACCGGCACCTTGGTCTTCTGGGTCTTGACGGTCAACGCCTTGAGCGATTTCAGGAGATTGTTTACCAATCATATTGATAACCGCACAGGTATTGCCATCAAAGCCCAAATCTGAATGGTTATATCCAATTTCATTAACCGTATCACGAACAATACGTTCGATATCGATATTGGCAGTGGTTGTGATTTCACCGGCCAGAACTACCGCCCCTGTTTTAACTAAGGTTTCACAGGCCACACGGGCGTGTAAGTCTTCACGCATAATTGCATCAAGCAAAGCATCTGAAATTTGATCTGCCATTTTATCAGGATGGCCTTCACTTACAGATTCTGAGGTAAAAAGTTGATAGTCATGCATAGTAGGAAAGTCACTTATATTCAGGATTCAGGAGCTTGGATTCAGGAATTGAGATTTTAGCACGGCAATGACGTTTGAAAGCTCATTACGGTATGATGGTAAAATCAAACAAGATAATCATAAAAATTTAAATAGCCTATTTTACCCTTAACTCACTGAAAACTCTAGTGACTTGATGCTATTGGTAGGATTATGTGCTAGATAATAGGCCTTAAAGGGAGCGTGGTGCATATTATAATTCAGCGAATGTCTGTTTGTCTTTGAACATACACTCTTCATAAACTGGACAGGCCCCACATTTTGGAGTACGCGCTTGACAGGTATAGCGCCCATGCAAAATAAGATAGTGGTGCGCATCGACAATATAATCTTCAGGCACCCGTTCTAATAGTTTTTGTTCTACGGCAAGTACAGTCTTGCCAGTGGCCAAGCCAGTACGGTTACTAACACGGAAAATATGCGTATCTACGGCCATGGTTGGGTGACCAAAAGCTGTGTTTAGAACCACATTAGCTGTTTTTCGGCCCACGCCTGCCAGCGCCTCCAAATCTTTACGGTTGTCTGGCACTTGGCTGTTATGTTTCTCAATTAAGTCTTTACAGGCTTTAATGACGTTTTTGGCTTTTGAATTAAACAGGCCTATGGTCTTGATATACTCTTTTAATCCATCCTCCCCTAAGGCGTAAATAGCTTCAGGGGTATTGGCTACCGCAAAAAGCTTACGGGTAGCTAGGTTGACGCTGACGTCTGTGGCCTGAGCCGATAAGATAACCGCTATAAGTAGCTCAAAGTTGCTGCTGTATTCAAGCTCAGTCACCGGCTCATCAATAGCTGCCGCTAACTTCTCAAAAAAAGGTCGTACGTTACGATTGGGTAGCCGTCTTGAAGGCGGGGTATGTGCTGTTTTATGTTTAACCACTTTGCTCATATTGATTTACTGTCTCGTCAAAGTTACTTATCATTGAAAATAGAAAACATTAAAAATAGAAAAAAAGAGCGATCGACTGTCAACTTACTACTCATCAAGTTTGGCCAACTGCTGCTTTAAGTCCTCTAATTCTGCTTGTTTGCTTTGATTAGGACGTACGCTTAATTGCTTCTCTAGTTTTTTGATTTTGGTGCGTAGCTTTGCTGCAGCAATGGTGGCTTTGGCTTTAGAGGCATCGATATCTAAGCTTTGGTGTGAAGCATTGCCTATCATAGTCTCGATGACACTGGTCACAGGCTTAGCATGAGTTTTGTCTGCCATTTGCTCCGCCACACGGTTGAGATGATTGTGATAGCGATATCGCAGATGTGCCTGTTCTTTTTCTCTAAATTCAGCCGTATCAGTAGCAGGGTCACGCGGCATTTCAACAAGGTCAATACAGTCTACAGGGCAGGGGGGTAGGCACAGTTCACAGCCGGTGCATAAGTCACTGATGATGGTGTGCATGTGTTTGCCAGTGCCAATAATGGCATCAACTGGGCAGGCAGGGATGCACTTAGTACAACCAATGCAATCCTCTTCTCGTATCACCGCCCGTACTTCAGTAGGACGACTGGTATTAGGATCTACCGGCCAAGCAGACTCACGAACTTGTAATATCTCTCTATCTAATATGTTAGCGATAGTGTCACTAACTGGCTGACCGCCAGGCACACATTTGTTATGCGGCTCATTATCTACCACCATAGCAATGGCATAGGGTAAGCAGCCCTCAGGGTGGTCACATAGTCCGCATTGAGTCTGAGGCAAGGTAGCATCAATCGTGGCAATCTTTTGACGTTGGGTCTGTGTCAGGCGCTCAAGCCCAAAGCGATTAAATAGGATAGGAAGGGCGTCTAATCGGTCAGTGCTCACGAGTACCTCATAATAAATAGCAAATAAATAACTTAAGTCAGGACCAACTGGCACTGACCAAAGAAGTATTGTAATACTTTAACAACCATTAGTTAATGGTTGACTGGTTTAGTTAAGCTTCGATTGGGCGGTATAAACGATTTTTTTAATCGTTGGTAGCTTTCACCTCAATGCTAGGGCTAGGACCCAATAAATAAATTATTGGCCAAGGTAGGGTCTATATTTAGGCGACTGGTTTGTGGTTGTTGGCTCATTATAGGCTTTTGAAACAGCAAGTTTGTCGCTTTTGTGGCGTCATCGATGCTATAAAAGCAGCCCACACCTTGGGTCTCAGCAAGCTTTGGGTGCTTCTTAAGTAGTTTGGCAACCCAGCTTACATGATCGCTGATCTGGGTTTTTGCCGTTAATATCTGTGCAGCTAGGTGGCTAAAGTCAGCGTGTGAACCTTCACCTTCAGCCTGGGTATCTTCATCGATGGCTAGGGCTACCTGACCCCCTGTCATCGCCAGATAAACTTCAGCTAGAATTTCCGAGTCTAGTAAAGCCCCGTGGAAGGTACGGTCCATTTTACCCACGTTAAGACGACGTACTAAAGCGTCTAGAGTGTTCTTTTGCCCCGGATACTGCTGTTTGGCCATTACCAAGGAGTCAGTAACGGTAATCTTCTCAGCAAAGTCGGTTAGTCCAACCTTGTCAAACTCCATTGATAAGAAGCTGATATCAAATGGTGCGTTATGGGCAATAACTTCTGCCCCAAGCATAAATTCATAAAGGCGTTTGGCCACTTCTTTAAATTTAGGCTTGTCAGCTAAGAAGGCCTCTGAGATACCGTGGACTCTTATGACCTCTTCATCCATACCACGCTCAGGGTTGATATAGACGTGCAGCTTTTCACCCGTAAATTTGCGATTCACCAGCTCGATGATACCCACCTCAATGATTCGGTCGCCTTTTAGAGCGTCCAAACCTGTGGTCTCAGTATCCATAATCAACTGACGGCCACTTTGGCCTCTATTAATAGGCTCAGGTAATAGTGGTTTGAAGTGAGGGTTGGCACGACTGGTATCACCATCAAACTCAATCTCTTGCACCTCATTTGGTTGCCCGTAAGTGGCTTGTGTCGTTTCGCTAGTATATTGTAAGTCTGCTGCTGGGTTTTGTGGCAAAGGCTCTGAGGCAGGCGAGTAGTCTTGAGGATTACCAAACTTTGCTTCCAAAGCCGCCTCTTCTTCAGGAGACATTTCATCAAAACCTAGGGGATCATCTTTAAGCCAATCATTGTTGTTTTGAGAGGTGTTATTTTCTGAGTTAGTCATATTGCTTGGGGATCTCGTGGTGTTATCGGGATGATTGTTTGGCTCATCCAAAAGGGGGGAGGTCTGTGTTTGCGCCTCTAGAGTAGCTAAATTTTGTGAATTATTTAGTTTTTTTTTAAGCTCATCGCTGTTATTAGGGTTAGAAGCAATGGTGTCAGAAGAAGATAAAATACCACGGTTGGCCAATTCATCCGCCTTTTCATTACCTTCATGACCAGCATGGCCTTTTACCCAGTGCCAGCTAACATCACGGCTGGCTTGTAGGGCATCTAGGCGTTGCCACAGCTCTTGGTTTTTTACCGGTTTATTGCCAGAGGTTTTCCAGCCTTTATTTTTCCAGCCTTGAATCCAAGAGGTAATGCCATTTTTTACGTAGCTTGAGTCGGTCCAAATCTCTAGGTGCTGATCATGAGGGCTGTTTTCCAAAGCCATAATGGCTCCCATCAACTCCATTTGGTTGTTGGTGGTATGAGCCTCGCCCCCGAAGTACTCAATTTGACGACCATCGCTAAGCACTAATAGTGCGCCCCAACCTCCCGGGCCAGGGTTTCCTTTACAAGCACCATCAGTGAAAGCAATAGTGGTATTGGGCTTCGGATTAAGAACAGACATAGCGACTCGCATTGGCTAAACAGGGCAAAAAAAGTTAGCCCCTAGTATAACAAATATGACCTCCTTGTTTGAGCCTGCCTCTTGAATATATTTACCAATAGTCACAACAGCGACAGCAAGTTTGCTAAAATACCGATAATTATATTAAGCTACTGGAACTTTGCTTTGAAACCATTAAATCTATCAAAAACCTACTTAACTGCACTCCTATCAGGGGCAGCCTTATTCATGACAGCTTGTGATAAGTCTGAAACCGCTGACCCTGAAGTGAATGCTGCTGCCACTGCTGATATTAATGCCGATACTTTAAATTCTGAACAAAGCATTAAACGCCATGCTGATATGTTTTCAGGTTGCTATACCGTAACTAAAGATGAGCCACCACAGATTAAAGTCAGTCAGCAGGCACAAGGCTTAGTGATGCAGATGAAAGAGCCTAAATCTGCAAATAGAGTTTGGGATGACCCAGAGCCTTTAGAGCCTATCGCTATTGATAAAGTACCAAAATACTTTTCAGTGGATGAAAAAAACGTAGAAGGGGTGATTGGTCGACCTGATCGAGTGTTCGTTGTTGCTCAAATTAAGCAGGCTTATGTTAACATTGATCCAACGTTAGATAGTCCGTATCTTGGCTATATTTTACAAGGCTCCAATACCATTTATAAAGTTGAGTGCGATGATACCCCAGCCGATGAGCTAATAGACAACCCGCATCAAAATCAGGACGGTGTGGGTAATATTGTGATTAAGCCTGCAGGTAAGGTTGACAGTTAAATGGCTTTTACTTTATAGCAAAGTAGAAAATTATTTAAAGTACAAACAATATCAAATTATTGCCGACATCAAAATTAGCCTTAAAGTCACTAGGCAATTAGGAATAAAAAAATGGGTTTTTTGAATTATTTATTAATGGGGGCCTTAGCTTATGCAGCGGGCTGGGCAGTTCGTCTGTATGTGTTAGAAAAAGGCCCAAAGCCTGAGCAGCCTTATAGCCTGTCACATCCTAAAATTAAAATTTATTTGGCAATATTTTTTGGGATTATGCTGGTGATATCAGCATTATTAGGCAAGTTTGTGTTAGGGCATGAGGGGCTAGATGTGGCGTTCGTTATTGTTAATAGCTTGGTAGCTACCTTTGTGTTCTCCTTTGGTCTAAGTCCAGATCATATCCGGCACGACTTACCTGATTAATCCCTTATCAAGTCAAATCGAACCATCTTTGTATAATGAAGGCGGTATAAAATAAACCCCATAAGGTAACTTATGGGGTTTATTTAATTGTGAATAGATAAAACTTAAGCTTAAGGCTGAACTACCTTGACGCCCTCTTTGGTGTCTACAACTTTAGAGCCAGCAGGGTGGGTCGAGGTTTCAACAACGGAGATATAAGCATCTGCGTTGTTGTTATTATTGACATCTACCGGAGTCAGCTCTTTTTGTTTGACTACTTTAACAGGCTTATTAGCTTCAATGGCAGAGGCTTGCTCAGGAGTTAGGATAGCTGGTCCGCGACTAGACTCAATAGCTTGTACTGCTTTTTGCTTATCGGACTGATTGTCAAAGACGTTCACTAAGTTACGATACTTTGAGGTAGGAACAGCAACCGGACCTAAGTTTGCGCCGCCACCAAGCACTTGATACAGCTCAATTTGGTTATTAAGACGTTCTTGTTCTAAATTCAAGATAGACTGCTGAGTTGAAAACAGTGAGCGCTGAGCATCTAGTACCGCTAGATAATCATCAACTTGAGCTTTAAAGCGCGCTTCAGAGATATCAAATAGACCTTGATAGTTCTCTTGTAAGCGGTATTCAGCTTGGGTTCTTTGATCTAGGGTTGCTCGATCAGCCAGTACATCATTAACCTCTTTAAAGGCAGCTTCAACCGTACTTTCGTATTTGGCAACGGCTTGATCACGCTCTATTTGCGCCACTTCATAGTTGGCATCACGTTGACCGGCATCAAATAAAGGTAGATTGATAGTAGGTCCAAATGACCAACTGGTAGAACCACTCTTGAACAAGTCAGATAAATCGCCACTTCTATAACCAAGATTACCCGTCAAGCTAATTGAAGGGTAATAAGCCGCACGAGCTACTTCGATGTTGGCACCCGCTGCTTTTAAGTTGTATTCAGCTTGAAGGATGTCAGGACGATAGCGTAGTAGGTCACTAGGCAAGCCGGCACTTAATACTTGGTTTGAGGCGATATTAGGTACGGCAGGATCTGGCAGCATATCATCTGTGATGGGAGCACCAACCAGATACTTAAGGGCATTTTTGGCTCTCAACACCCCACTTTGAGCATTTAGCGCAGCAATGCGAGCGGTTTCAGCAGAAGCCGCTGCTTGTAGTGAAGGCGCTTTAGAGTCAATACCTGCCTCTAAGCGAGCTTTGGTGATACGCAGCGACTCTTCACGAGTTTGCAGTGTACTTATCGCAAGCTCTAGCTGTTTTTGCTGATAACTAAGATTAACATAGCTCTTAGCAATATTAGCAATCAAGCTGACTTGAGCGGTATCTCTAGCTGCCGCGGTGCTCAGATAGTTCTGAAGTGCCTGCTCTTTTAGGTTAGCAATCTTGCCCCAGAAATCAAGCTCATAGGCGGCCATACCAAGACCTACGTTGTATGCGTCGCGAGGATTACTGTCTGGTGCGTCAGCACGACGGGAATAACCACCACTAAGATCAACGTTAGGCGCATCATTACTGTCTGTAATGCGATATTGAGCTTGGGCCTTCTGAATGGCTAGTACTGCCTGCTTAACGTCTTTGTTGTTATCCAGACCCATTTGAATAAGCGCTTTTAGCTTAGGATCGGTATAAAAACTCTGCCAACGTACGGCGGCAAGACTTGAGGGTACTTGGTTATCTCCATAAAGCTCGTAATTCTCCCCAGGTAAAAGAGGAATATTAGGGCGAGCAACCACCGGACTTGTATCGGCAGTTGGTACTGTTTGACAGGCGCTGATAGCGACTGTCAAAGCAGATAAACCAAATAAACGTGCCCATTTATTAGATGTATTCATAGCAAATGCACTCACAGCTCGACTTTTAAGATTTATATTTGATTTTACAGATGTCGTCATTGAGTGTTGTCTCCAAAATTGGCTGGGGTAGAGGTAGTGCTCGTATTACCGGTCGCTAAAGCTGGATTAGGTTCGGTATGAGAGCCATTACCAGAACCATTATCTGGACCATTGTCAGAGTCATTATTTGTTGCGTCGCCTTTATACTTAAATATTGAACGTACCCAGACGTAGAACATTGGAATAAAGAAGATACCTAACAATGTCGCAGTAACCACACCACCGACCACACTTGTACCAATAGCGTTTTGACTTCCTGCACCAGGGCCAGTAGCTAGGTATAGTGGTACAACACCAAGACCAAACGCTAATGAGGTCATGATAATTGGGCGTAAACGCTGCCGGGCAGCAATCATAACCGATTCTTTTAAGGAGCTTCCAGCTTCTTGGTGCTCTTTAGCAAACTCAATAATCAAAATAGCGTTTTTGGCTGATAGACCGACAATGGTTAACAGACCTACTTGCAAATAAATATCGTTTGCAAAGTCTCGGAACCAGGTAAACATGACAGCCCCTAATACACCTAATGGTATGACTAAAATAACCGAAAAGGGTATAGACCAACTTTCATATAAAGCGGCTAAGCATAAGAATACCACTAAAATAGAAATGGCATACAACATGGGTGCTTGAGCACCTGATTTTTTCTCTTCAAGAGACATACCTGTCCACTCATAGCCAATGCCTTCTGGAAGTTTTTCAATCATTTGTTCCATAGCACTCATAGCTTCACCGGTACTTAATCCGGGAGCAGCATTACCCTGAATGTTCATAGAAGGGAAGCTGTTATAACGAGTTAAGCGCGGAGAGCCGTGTTGCCATTCACTGTCTGAGAAAGCATCGAATGGAATCATATCACCCTGATCGTTACGCACATACCATTTATTGATATCTTCAGGGTTAGTGCGACTGTCAGCTTCACCTTGTACGAACACACGTTTAATACGACCTCTGTCCACGAAGTCATTGACGTAAGATGAACCCCAAGCAGTTGATATCACACTGTTGATAGAAGATAAAGGTAGGCTATAAGCCGCTGCTTGTTCTTGATCAATATTAACTTTCAATTGAGGAGCGTCTTCTTGACCATTAGGACGAACCCCAGTAACTTGTTCGTTTTGGCTGGCCATACCTAACAACTGGTTACGAGCAGCGGTTAGACCATCATGTCCGATATTACCCACATCCTGTAGCATTAGGTCGAAGCCACTAGCGTTACCAAGCTCAGTAATAGCAGGCGGAACGATAGCATACACCTGTGCTTCATTGATTTGACTAAAGAAGTAGCCCATGGCTCGGCCAGCTACTGCTTGCGCTGTATTCTCTTCACCTACCCGGTTTTCCCAGTCAGATAAGCGAATGAAAGCCAGACCCATATTCTGTCCTTGACCAGAGAAACTGAAGCCTGCAATAGTAAACACGGATTCTATGTTATCTGCTTCTTCAGAGTCATAATAGTTGGAAACTTTGTCAAGTACAGCCTGAGTATCATCTAAAGTAGAACCTGCAGGCAGTTGAACTAAGGTTACCATGATACCTTGGTCTTCTTCTGGTAAGAATGACCCAGGGATACGCATAAAGATTACTGACATAAGAGCGATAATTGCTGCATAGCCCAAAGCATATAACCATTTATGGTCAACACTCTTACCAATGATACCCTCATAAGAATGACTAACTTTCTCAAAGGTACGGTTAAACCAACCGAAGAAGCCTTTTTTCTCTTCGCCATGATTTTTTTGGCGTTTTAGTAAGGTAACACAAAGTGCTGGGGTGAAGATCAAAGCCACCATTGCTGAAAGTACCATACTGGTAATCAAGGTGATTGAGAACTGGCGGTAAATAACCCCAGTAGATCCACCGAAGAAAGCCATAGGTACGAATACTGCTGATAGAATCAAAGCAATACCAATAACGACCTTACTAATCTCGCCCATTGATTGAATAGTAGCATCTTTAACGGAGATGTGCGGTTTTTCTTCTAAGATACGCTCGACGTTTTCAACAACAACGATGGCATCATCGACCAAGAGACCGATGGATAGAACCATTGCGAACATGGTCAGTACGTTAACACTAAACCCAGCGACATATAGTACCGCAAAGGTACCTAGCAAGACCACTGGAACCGCAAGTGTCGGAATGATGGTGGCTCGCCAGTTTTGTAAGAACAAGAACATCACCAAGAATACTAAGACAATAGCTTCAACCAAGGTATGCACAACTTGTTCAATAGATAGCTTAACGAATGGCGTAGTATCATAAGGAACTACAGAGACCAAGCCAGGTGGGAAGTTCTTTTCAAGCTCAGCCATACGTTCCTCAACCAGTTGTCTGGTTTCTAACGCATTTGAACCTGGAGCTAGTGAAATACCAATACCTGATGACTGCTTGCCATTGTAAAGAGCGCTAACATTGTAGTTTTCACGACCAATTTCTACTTTAGCTACATCTCCAAGGCGAACTTGAGCCCCAGTGCTATCTGTTTTTAATAGAATATCTCTGAATTCTTCAGGGGTCTGTAAATAAGATTGTACAGTCACTGTAGCATTGATGACCTGTTTGTCTTCAGCAGCAGGGGCTTGTCCTAATTGTCCTCCTGATACTTGTGCGTTTTGGGCACGAATAGCACTGACAACATCACTAGGTACTAAGTTGAAGCTGCGTAAACGGGCAGGGTCTAACCACACTCGCATCGCATACGATGAACCGAATAATTGTACTTCACCAACCCCTTCGACACGGCTAATCTGGTCAACGATATTAGAGGCCACATAGTCGGCAATATCTACGCTGTCCATAGAATTGTCTTCGGAGATGAAGCCTTGAACCATTAAGAAGCTGCTTGAAGACTTAGTAACGTCAACCCCTTGACGCTGTACAGGTTCAGGTAATGAACTCATTGCTGACTGCAATTTGTTTTGAACTTGAACTTGTGCGGTATCGGGATCGGTGCCGTTTTCAAAAGTTAATTTTACCGAACCGCTACCAGTTGAGGAGCTCGTTGATGACATATACATTAAGCCATCAAGACCTTTCATACGCTGTTCAATAACCTGAACAACAGAGTCTTCAACGGTTTGCGCGTTAGCCCCTGGATAAGAGGCACTAACACTAACCGTTGGCGGTGCAATACGAGGGTATTGCTCAATCGGTAAATTAATGACCGCGATAATGCCCAGTAGCATGATTAAAATTGATATTACCCATGCAAAAATAGGGCGGTTAATAAAAAATCTCGACATGATATTTTCCTAGTCTGCCTATTTTTGAATTAGTTTGCAGCGTTTGTCTCAGCCGTTTCTTGCTTTTGAGGTGCTACTGGGCCTTTTGGAGCCCCAGATTTATTGGCTACAGGACCTTGTGCTTGGGCTGTACCTTGTTGTGTGGCAGCTGCTTTTGCTTGATAAGGCTTAGCAACCACTTCTTGCTCTGGGCTCACTTTAGAGCCACCTACTACAACGATATTCTCACCCGCTTGCAAGCCGTCGGTGATAACCCAGTTGCCGTTATAAGTACCCTCTACACTCACATCACGAACCTGAATTTTGTTGTTTTGGTCAACGATATAAACTTGAGTGTCACCTTTAGGTGTACGAATTAAAGCACTTGGTGGTACTAAAGCAGCGTTATTAATTAGGCCTTGAATTAGACGAGCTTTGACATACATACCTGGCAGTAACATATAGTTGTCATTTTTGAAAATAGCTCGTAAGGTCACCGCTCCAGTATCTTTATCAACGTTAGCTTCTGCTAAGGACATCTGACCTTTAACAGGGTAGGTGCTACCATCTTCTAATACCAACTCGACAGTATTGTTGCCTGCTTGAAGCGCGCCACTGGCTTGTTGTTGTTTTAATTTTAATAACTCAGAAGAAGATTGACTAATATCTACATAAATAGGATTAATTCTAGAGATAGTAACCATTGGATTGGCTTGGTTAGCATTGACTAAGGCACCAGCAGTTACGTTAGAGCGCTCTGAAATACCAGAAATTGGGGCTCTTACGATGGTACGATTAAGATCTAACTGAGTGCCTGATAGTTGAGCTTTGGCCGTATTTACAGCAGCTTGTGAGCTGGAAATGTTAGCTTGTGCTTGCTGAGCTGCCGCTTGAGCACTGTTTAAACCTGCTTGAGCAGTCTTTAGCTGAGTCACTGCTTGTTCGTATTGTTGCTCTGAGATGGCTTGCTGGGCGACTAACGGTTTTAGACGCTGAACATCTGCTCGAGCTTGTTCAAGTATGGCTTTTTGTGATTCTATGCTGGCCAGAGCATTGTTATAGCTGGCTTTAGCGGTTTGAACATTTGCTTCTGCTTGTTGCACCGCGGCTAGATTAGCGCCTTGGCTTGATTGGTAGTTCTCAGGACTAATTCTATATAGAGGTTGACCTTTTTGAACCATGCGGCCTTGTGGATAAAGGATCTCATCCACAACACCTGTCACTTGAGGTCTGATATCAGCTACCTCATAGGCTGCAGTACGACCAGAGAACTCGTGAACTAAAGGCACAGTTTGGAATTGGACTGGCATAACATTCACAACTGCAGGTGGCATTTTTTGCTGAGCAGCTGCAGCGTTTGCTTCGTCGTCTTTTTTATCACAGCCTGCAATAAACAGCCCAGATACAGCTAAACTAATAGCGAGGAAAAGGTGCGAGTGTTTCATGTAAAAAACCTTAGATAGTGGGTAATCACAAGCAAGATTTTGCTAGCTTGCACTCATGAGAATGGTATGTGTTTACGAATTACACGTACTTTAGCAATGAAAAGCTAGAGGCTTGTTTTAAATTTGTAACTATAGTAATGACTATACTCTTATCTTCGCAGATTATAAATTAATAGAGTGCTTATAAAGCCTATTTAGCAGCAATAATTGCTACACTACTGATAACTATAAACTAAAAAAATAAACTTTTTATTAATTCCTAAAGTTAGTTAGGCATAGATGTGGCAACTCTTTGCGAGCATATCACTACTTTTTTGTAAGTAAAACTAACGATAAATTTATAAATAAAGACAGTATTATAT
>JAHHUJ010000119.1 GCA_020024075.1 Psychrobacter sp. | reverse complement strand
TCGTTATGTTTAATGTATTTTCTAATAAAAGACTTATAGGTACTTTCATCAATATACCTTTTCACGTCGTTTAAGTTGACATAGCCTCCACTAATAATTAAATAATTATCTATGACTGGAATTCCCGTTTCAGAATAAGATTTGGGGTTTCGTCCTCTGTTATCAGCAACTTGCTCGATTACATCTCTTAAAGATAAGTACTCCCAATCACTCACCATAACCCAGCACCTCCAAGTTACGACGAATCGCAGAATCTAACTTCTCAGACTCAGCCATTTGCTGATACAAAGTTTGGCTTAGCTCACTCATTTTGGTTTCAAACGGAATACCGTCATCTTCAATTGGTGCTGCACCCACATAACGTCCTGGAGTCAATACATAGTCATTGGCTTTAATTTCATCAAGCGTGGCTGACTTGCAGAATCCTGCTTCATCCTCATAAGCCTCATAACCACCAGCCTGCTTTTCACCACGCCAAGCATGATAGGTGTTGGTTATCTTTTTGATATCATCTTCAGACAAACTTTTATGAGTACGATCTATCATATGACCTAGCTGGCTGGCGTTAATAAATAGCGTTTCACCAGAGCGATTGCGTAATCCACGCTGTTTACTGTCGGCTGACTTGGCTTGTTTGTCTTTATTGATAAACCATAAGCAGACAGGAATACCTGTGGTATAAAATAACTGAGTGGGTAGAGCAATCATACAATCTACTAAATCATTCTCTATGATTTGTTGGCGGATTTCACCTTCACCGCTTGTTGTGGTAGACATTGAGCCATTGGCCAATACGAAGCCAGCAGTGCCATGCTCAGATAGCTTAGATATCATGTGCAATATCCAAGCATAGTTGGCATTACCCGTAGGTGGTGTCGGATAGCCTGCCCAGCGTGGGTCATCGACCAGCTCATCATCCGCTCGCCACTGTGACTGGTTAAACGGCGGGTTGGCCATGATAAAGTCAGCTTTTAGGGTAGGGTGCTGGTCTTTGAAGAAAGTATCGGCTGCCACTTCACCTAAGTTACTGGAGATACCCCGAATCGCTAGGTTCATCTTCGCTAGTTTATAAGTAGTCGTGGTGTACTCTTGACCATAGATAGACACATCTTTGGTATCACCTTGATGATTCTCAATAAACTTAATCGATTGGACGAACATACCGCCCGAGCCACAGCAAGGGTCATATATTTTGCCTTTGTACGGCTCAATCATCTCAGTAATTAGATTAACTACCGACTTAGGCGTATAGAACTCACCACCGCCTTTGCCCTCACTATCAGCGAACTTAGCTAAGAAGTATTCATAGACACGACCCACCACATCTTTATGCTCATTATCAATAGTGTCGATGTTGTTAATTACATCGATCAAAGCTGCTAATTTGCTAGGTGTAAGGCCAAGACGAGAGAAAGAGTTATCAGGCAATGCGCCCTGTAATGATTGGTTGGTCTTCTCAATGGTACTAAGGGCAGTGTCAATCTTAAGTGCAATGTCTTCTTGCTTAGCGTTCTGTTGAATGAAGCTCCAACGTGACTCTTCTGGCAAATAAAACACGTTCTCTTTGGTATAAGCCTGTACCAAGTCAATATACTTCTCTTGACCCGCATCTATTAGCTGCTGCTTACGCTTCTCAAAGGTATCACTGATAAACTTTAAGAAGATAAGACTCAGTACAATGTGCTTATACTCTGATGACTCTACGCTACCACGTAGCTTATTGGCCGCATCCCAAAGTGCTTCCTCAAAGCGAATTTCTTTTTTGTCATTCTTTTTGGTTGTTTTTTTTGCCATGTTTTAGGTATCTCTGTTTTTATGAATTTACATCTCAAAGTTTTACTTTTTACAGATGTATTAATTAATTGAGTTATATTAAGCGCTTAAAGCTTTGGGCGCAACTGACAAAGCACAATGCAATACAAGCCCAAAAAAACCAGTCATCAGTAATGGCTGGTTATTAGCACTTTTTGCTACAGCAACCTTATTGATACGAATAGTTATGATTGTAGCAATGAATTATCCATATACTGGGAGCAATAAACCCAATAGGGTGAATAACTTAGTTGTATTAACCAAGTATTACCCCATTAATTATTTTACCAAACAATTAAATTTTGAAATTTAAGGATTTTCCATTATGGCCAAGTCAACAATGAGTAATATGAAACACAAAACTTTAGCCGCAGTAGCATTGGCAGCGACCATGATGCTTCCATCTGTAGGCGCACAAGCTGCAAATGAGGATCTTAATGAAGTTTGCGTTGATATTGCCAGCTTGGCCGGTAACATTATGGATGATAGACAAAACGGAGTGTCTAAAGCTCAAGTAACCAAGAAGACCAGTAGCGATAACGAAGCTTACCAAACCTTAGCTAAGAATATCATTGCTGAGGCGTACAAAGTGCCACAAGCCAAGTCAAAAGCTGACAAAGACAAGCAAGTAGATAACTTTATCCGCCAGTATTACAATAAATGTGCCAAATAATAAGTTTGCCAAATAAGCTTATAACTTGCTAAGTGGCTATTAGGCAATAAAATAGATAGCCAATAAAATAAAACCCAGTGTGATAATCGCACTGGGTTTTTTATGGTCTGGTTTTTGTATACAGCTGTGAGCTAGTTAAGCTTGGTGTAATTGCCACTTTTGGTATAGTCACCTTTTAGAGGGTCACCGCTCTGACATAATACGCTAAGCGCTTCAGGGTTGTTGCTGTCTAGGCTTAAGATATTGTCTTTAAATCGGAAAAATATCAGCCCTTTTTCATGCTTAATATTAAGATTAGTTCCGTCAGTATGCGTGGTAATATTGCTAATAGGTGCGGTATAAACTAAGCCATGTAACGCATCTTGGCCCATAAGAGTGGCTAGACCTTGGTAGCGACAAGAGACTTGGTCAGCTTCGGCATTGGTGGATTGAGAGTTTAGGTTGATTTTGATCTCTTTGGCAGGCATCGCCATACCGGTTTTGGTCACATCAATGATTAGCTGCGTGGCCTCTGGGCTATCCACTTTGACATAACGACCCATTGGCAGATCTGGGTTGGCTACAGACTGTAGCTGAGTGGGCTTTGGCTGGTCTGGAATGCCCACTTGAGAGTTTGGCTGTACATAGCAAGAGCTCAAAGAGCTGGTGCATAAAGCACCTAGCAATAACACTTTGATAACTGCCATCGGGGTCAGAATAGAGTTCATAAATATACCGCCTTGAATGCTATACATAGCTTAATTGCGATTTGTAGCTTCCTTGCTACAAATAAAAACTATAGGCACTGCGTATTAACATAAGTGCTTATCAGTATTATGCGGATAAAAACAATTATTACAAGATTTAACACAGAAAAAGACATCGATTATGCCACAAATTTAATTATTTTAAAAATTGTTTTTGCTTATTTTTGTCATATTCTAATTATTCACATAGATAGCCTTATTCGTTATTAAACATCATATGCAGCTACTGTTAGCATAGTAAGCATAAAGTAACCATCTTCTCATCATATAATTAATTTGACACCAAATAACGCTTTGCAAGGATATAACCCATGGCGATAACCCTTAAATTCAGCGAAACTCCTTTTACTAAGGCAGCCAAGTTGGCCTCTATTACCACAGTGGCGACTCTAGCTTTAGGTTTAACCGCCTGTAATAATCAAAAAAATGACACAGCAGCAGACAGCACTGAGGGTGCAACGGCCAGTACCGAAGGCCAAAATATTGAGCTGTTAAACGTCTCTTATGATGTCGCTCGTGACTTCTATAAAGAATACAACCCAATGTTTGTGAAGCATTATAAAGAGCTGCATCCAGGGGCTAATATCAGTATCAACCAATCACATGGTGGCTCAAGTAAGCAGGCGCTATCAGTAGCCAACGGTCTGCAAGCCGACGTGGCGACTATGAACCAAGGCTCTGATATTGAGCTACTGCAAAAAAAAGGCTTGGTAGCGGACAATTGGACCGATGCGTTCCCAGATTACTCAGTGCCTTTTACCAGCACCATCGTCTTCTTAGTGCGTAAAGATAACCCAAAAGATATCAAAGGTTGGGAGGACTTAACCAAGCCCGGCCTTGAGATTGTGATGGCCAATCCAAAGGTAACTGGTAATGGCCGCTATGCATTCTTAGGCGCTTATGGTTATGGTCTACATACTTTTAATAAAGATGAAGACAAGACCAAAGCTTATGTCAAAGACTTATTAAAGAACGTAAAAGTCTATGAGAATGGCGGCCGTGCAGCGACTACGACTTTCGTTCAGCGTAATATCGGTGATGTGCTCATTACTTTTGAAAATGAATCAAACTTAGCCACTACTCAGTTTGGTAAAGGTCAAGTAGATATCGTTTATCCTAATTATTCTATTAAGTCAGAAAGCCCTGTGGCAGTGGTCAACGCCGTGACTGATAAAAAAGGCACTACCGAAGCGGCTACTGAATATCTAAACTACCTATGGAGTGATGAGGCGCAGCAGTTGGCCGCTGATCTGTACTTGCGTCCAAGCGTACAGTCAGTATTAGATGCCAATAGTGACAAATTACCCCCAGTTGATACCTTCCGTCCTAATGATGTGTTTGGCACTTGGGATGAGATTATGAGTACTTACTTTAGTGATGGCGGTGTGTTTGATCAGTTAGCAATTAATGCGCCTAAATAGGGCAGACCGTAAGCATTAAGAACCTTGTTGTACTAAATTGGTCAAAGCTTATCTTTGTTTAACACCTAACAGTTAATACTTAACAGTAAGCTTTGATTAATACCCAGCAGTGTGCTCAAGTGGTTATCTCTCTTAAGATAACCTGCCTTGGGCCACTGCTTTTTTGTTTAAATTTTATGTCTTTAAGAGCTTTATTTTAGTCAAGGTTCAGCGGCTTCTATATTCCTATATATCATTAAGATAGATTTATTAATCACTAAATATAATAAAGGGCGACTGTTAGCATGAGCATACTTAGGTCGACAAAGACTTGTCTGGCTTGTATTAGGAAGATGAACTCATGGCTAATATCAAACATTCTACTCACATATACTCAAATAATACTTATTTGGCTGCTGTACGCCTGCCAGCTTCTTTTAGGCAGTGGCGCACCGTAGCCACTCTAGCCACTTTGACCCTAGCTTTAAGTGCTTGTGGCAATCAAAAGCAGCAAAATACAGTGACCAATGCAGATGGCAGCGTCACCACTATTGAAAATAAAAATGTGCAACTGCTCAACGTATCTTATGACATCTCGCGTGATTTTTATAAAGAGTATAACCCGCTTTTTGTGAAGCATTATAAGGCGGCGCACCCTAGCAGCAGCATAAGCTTGAGTCAGTCGCATGGGGGCTCAAGTAAGCAGGCGCTATCCGTGGCCAATGGGCTTCAAGCCGACGTGGCGACCATGAACCAAGGCTCTGACATTGAGCTGCTACAAGACAAGGGCTTGGTAGCGGATGATTGGAGCCAAGCTTTTGCAAATCATGCGGTGCCGTTTACCAGTACCACAGTGTTTTTGGTTAGAGAAGGTAACCCTAAGCAGATTAAGGACTGGGATGATTTGGCTAAGCCTGGGGTGGAGATTATCATTGCCAATCCAAAAGCATCAGGCAGTGGTCGTTATAGCTTCTTAGGTGCTTATGGCTATGGCTTGCACAAATTTAATAACGATGAGACTAAGACTCAAGCTTATGTAAAGCAGCTGCTTGGCAATGTGAAGGTTTATGAAAACGGTGGCCGTGCTGCGACCACGACCTTCGTTCAGCGTAACATCGGTGATGTGCTAATCACCTTTGAAAACGAGGCCAACCTGTCAGCAACTAAGTTTGGTAAAGGTCAGGTGCAGATTGTATACCCAAGTTACTCCATTCAGTCTGAAAACCCAGTGGCCGTAGTACAAAAAGTCACTGACAAAAAAGGCACCACTGAGGCAGCTACTGAATATCTGCAGTACTTATGGAGCGATGAAGCTCAGCAGCTGGCTGCTAACAACTACCTACGTCCGAGTAACCCCAGTATTTTGGCGGCCAATAGTGACAAGCTGCCACCACTTGATACTTTCCGTGCCAATGAGGTCTTTGGTAGCTGGGATGAGATCATGAGTAAATTCTTCAAAGACGGCGGCGTGTTTGATCAACTGGCTGTGAATCAAGTTAAGTATGGTTAACTAGTACTAAGTTAAGCCGTCAGTAGTCAGTTAAATAGGCTAAGTAGTTGAGCTATATTCCTTTTATTCACTACGATAGCCTTATTCATCATTAAACTTAATAACTAACCCCTGTTAGCATGATGAGCATGACTAAAACCGCCGTAATCAGGCACTAGCAGTAGTAACTTTAATAAAAGCAGTGAGATACCCATGACCCAGCAGACCACATCGACAGCGACTCCCGTACGCCAACGCTCTTGGTTAACCAAGCTGCGTCAACGTAATGTGCTACCTGGCTTTGGCTTATCTATGGGTATTACCGTACTAAGCTTATCGCTTTTGGTTATCTTGCCCTTTGCAATGATGGCTTATACCACCACCCAAATGGGTTGGACTGGGTTCATTGATGCCATTAGCCAAGCTC
>JAHHUJ010000118.1 GCA_020024075.1 Psychrobacter sp. | reverse complement strand
GGTTAGATGTTGCCAATGCTGCAAATTATGCTGGCTCAAGCTTTGGATGGCTGAGAATTGACGCTCGGTGGATATGGCAGCCTGAGTTAGCTGTTGTTGACTGAGCCGCTGAATCGCATCGGCATAACCTTGAGTGTGCTGCATAAGGCTGGCAAGGTGGTTTACGATACCGGCGATAACTTTTGAGGGGGTATCAAAGCTGGTGTGCGCCACTTCATCCAAAATAACCGAATCTCGTTCATGACCGATACCCACCCAAACCGGGACAGGTTGTTCTGCGACCAAAGCCGCCAACTCATAATCATTTAAGTAAGCTAAGTCGCCAACAGCACCACCACCACGGATGATGACCATCACATCTGGATCACGGTCATATTGCTTCCTAAAAGTGAGCATGCCTTTGGTAATGGCATGACGAATCTCTTTTGGCGCATGATTGCCCTGAAAGGTAGCGTAATGATAGTGAAAATGACAGGCATTGGTGCGTTGTAGCTTATCTGCATCGGCTCGGAAATCACCGAGTCCAGCCGCTTTTTCTGGAGCAATAACCAATACATGCTCGATATCAAAGGGGGCAGGGATTTGCTTATTTAAGTTAAGCAGACCCTCACCACTTAAGCGCTCTAGCATGGCTGAATATTGACGCGCCAAATCGCCCAAAGTATAGCTAGGATCAATGTCATTGATGGCCAAAGAAAAGCCGTATAGAGGGTGGAAGCTTGCGGTGACATTAAGCAGTACAGTGACGTCACGCGCCAGCTTCATGCCAGTGGCGCGCTCAAACTTAGTTAGCACCCTAGTCGCTTTAAAGCGCCAAAGGTTACCACGGCAACTGGCAATGACTTTGCCGTCATCGTCTTTTTCAGCCAATTCAAAGTAGTAATGGCCGCCTTTGCTAGACAGATTGCGAATCTCAGCTTTTACCCAGACACTGTGGCGAAAAGTCTCTTTAATAACCAATTCAACAGCGGCTAAGTAGTCACTTAATCTCAGGACAGTATTTTCAAGCTCATTGTCAATGGAGTCATTGAAGTCGTCTGCATCGAAACTATCAATATCAAAGTCACTATCTGGTGAGGATAAAGTATCAAGGCGAGACAAATCTGGCTTAGGCATAATTATCAGTCTTAAATTTAAAGTTTATACTTTAGGGTGTATGATAAGGGGGGATTACAAATAGTGCTACCATAGCATAGCACTTAAGCAAGGCTTTTAAACAGGCGGTATTTAAGCATATTTATACCAAAAACAATAGCCTGTTAAACACAACCTGTAACGAGGTTAGCTTAACTATAAAAGTAAACAATGTAATACTTTTCTTTACATATCTCTTTGAGTTGATTATGATTATTGCCGTTCAAAACTGATACGAAGCTTAGATCGTCTAAATTTACCAGCCCATGTCAATAACTCAAATAATGGACTATTCAATGACCAATCATTACACCTCCGCCCCTCAAGCTTATAACTTCCCTTTAACTATTAAGCAATTATTGAACCGTACAAAAGCCACGTCAATGCATGAAGAAATTATTTATGCAGATAAAGTGCGGATGACTTACACTGAAGCGTTTAAGCGCGTAGCCAAACTGGCCAACGTCCTTGACGGTTTAAATTTGCAAAAAGGTGATGTTATTGCTGTTATGGATTGGGACACGCATCGCTTTTTGGAAGCTTATTATGCGGTTCCTATGTCACAATATGTACTACAAACCGTAAATATTAGACTGTCTCCAGAGAAGGTTTTATATACCATCAACCATGCCAAACCTAAAGTGCTATTGTTAAACTCTGAGTTTGCACCTATGGTAAAAGATTACCAGTTTGATAACTCATCAATTGAGCACATCATTTGGATGGATGATGCTGGTATGAGCAGTGATGGGGTATTTGGTAATAACCAATCACACGTACTGGGTGAATATGAAGAGCTATTGGCAGCTGCTAGTGATGAGTTTGAGTTTGAAGATTTTGATGAGAACACCATTGCCGTAACCTTCTATACCTCAGGTACGACTGGTAATCCAAAAGGGGTGTTCTTTAGCCACCGTCAATTGGTACTTCATACTTTAGCGGAAGCTGCTATTTTAGGGGTACAACCACAGAAGCAGGGACTGGTCTTGGGCGATGTTTATATGCCAATGACGCCTATGTTCCATGTTATGGCATGGGGTCTGCCTTATACCGCCACTATGTTAGGTTTAAAGCAGGTTTATCCGGGTCGTTATGCCCCAGACGTACTAATCAAACTTATTAGAGAAGAAAAAGTTTCGATCACTCACTGTGTACCGACCGTCTTACAAATGCTATTGAAGCAGGCCGAGGCTGAAGGGTATAAGTTTGAAGGGCTTAAAATGGTTATTGGCGGTTCGCGTCTAACTGAGGGCTTGGCAAAAGAAGCGCTTAGTGCTGGTATTGAGGTGTACAGCGGTTATGGTATGTCAGAGACTGCACCGCTTATCGGCTTGACTGAGTTTAGAGCAGACGATCCAGAGATGACATTAGAGGAAGAGGCTAAGCGTCGTAGCTATACTGGTAAGCCTATTGTTATGGTAGATGTGCAAATTTGGGATGGTGACAATAAGTCATTACCACATGATGGTAAGCAAACTGGTGAGCTGGTACTGCGTGCCCCTTGGTTGACTCAAAGCTATTTCAAAAATACTGATGCCGGTAATGAGTTATGGGAAGGCGGCTATATGCACACCCAAGATATTGCCCATATGAATGAAACGGGCATGATGAAAATTACAGACCGTCTAAAAGATGTGATTAAGTCAGGCGGTGAGTGGATTTCTTCATTGGAGATTGAAACCATCCTATCGCTGCATCCTTCGGTAGCGGATGTGGCTGTTATTGGGGTTCGTGATGAAAAATGGGGCGAGCGCCCACTGGCTGCTATCATTCTTAAGCCTGAATGCCGAGACACAACGGTAGAAGATATTAAAGCCTTGGCACAACAAGCGGCAGATAAAGGATTTATTCCTAAGTATGGCGTACCTGAATACTTCAAATTTGTTGATGAGTTACCTAAGACTTCTGTCGGTAAGCATGACAAAAAATTAATCCGTAAATTGTTTGCGGGTCAAACTGAAATTTAACCTCTGTTAAATTTACAGCCGAAGAGTGAGGGCAGGTTATTTACTAAATAATCTGCCCTTGCTTTTTTATTATATGGTTAATCAATATCTTATCGTTTTTTTGTACTAATTTTCGTTGTGCTGAATTTTATGTTTACATCGTTTAATTAATTGATTATGATGAATTACTGTCACATGGATCTGGACAGTATTGTCATTATTACGATTCTAAGTATCAGCTTATAACTGGCTACTATCACCATAATTGACAACACATTGATCTGTTTAACTGTACTTATTATCTTACAGTTATTGTTAAACACTACTTCTAACGGTTATACAGACCTAGTGGATATATAGTGATAATACAAATATTCCACTCTAATTTATGAAATAACGGACTATATCATGAGTAATCTTTACCCTTCTGCCGAACAAGCCTATAGCTACCCTTTAACCATCAAGCAATTACTTAACCGCTCTAAAATGACTGCTACAAAGCAAGAAGTGGTCTTTGCAGACAAACAGCGTATGACCTATGAGCAACTATTTGGACGCATTGCTAAACTTGCTAATGTGCTAGATGGGTTAAATCTTGATAAAGGTGATGTTGTTGCCGTGATGGACTGGGATACTCCTAGATTCCTTGAATCGTATTTCTCTATTCCTATGTCGCAATATGTCTTACAAACAGTAAACGTGCGACTGTCTCCTGAAAAAGTCTTATACACCATCAATCATGCCAAACCAAAAGTGCTGTTGTTAAATTCTGAGTTTGCACCGATGGTAAAAGACTATCAATTTGAAAACTCTTCAATTGAGCACATCATTTGGCTTGATGATAATGGTGTGACCTGTGAGGATGTGCTGCCTGAAAGCAAATCTATAGTACTGGGCGAATATGAAGAGCTATTAGCAGCTGCCAGTGATGAATTTGAGTTTGAGGATTTTGATGAAAACACCATTGCTGTAACTTTCTATACCTCAGGCACTACTGGCAACCCAAAAGGGGTGTTCTTTAGTCATCGTCAATTGGTACTACATACCCTTGTTGAAGCCGCGTCTTTAGGTACTTTACCTCAAAAACAAGGCGTGGTACTTGGTGATGTCTATATGCCAATGACACCTATGTTCCATGTTATGGCTTGGGGCTTCCCTTATACCGCTACTATGCTTGGTCTAAAGCAAGTTTATCCCGGCCGTTATGCTCCAGACTTACTGCTGAAATTGATTGAAACTGAAAAAGTTAGTATTACCCATTGTGTGCCGACTATCCTGCAGATGCTATTGAAGCAAGCAGAGGCAGAGGGCAAGAAGTTTAATGGTCTAAAGATGATTATCGGTGGCTCTCGTTTAACCGAAGGTCTGGCTGCGAAAGCACTATCAAGTGGTATCGAGGTATATACTGGATATGGCATGTCAGAAACTGCACCACTTATCAGTATTACCGAATTTAGTAGTGATGAGGGTGAGCTTAGCTTTGAGGAAGATGTCAAGCGTCGCTGCTTAAGTGGTAAGCCTGTAATGTTGGTTGAGCAGCAGTTATGGGATGGTGAGGGTAAAGCAGTAGATCATGATGGAAAAGAGACCGGCGAGCTGGTGCTAAGAGCGCCGTGGTTGACCCAAAGCTACTTCAAAAACGCAGATGCTGGCGACGAGCTATGGGAAGGTGGCTATATGCACACCCAAGATATTGCTTCGATTAAAGCGGATGGCTGGTTGCAAATAACCGACCGCTTAAAGGATGTCATTAAAACCGGCGGTGAATGGATCTCATCACTGGAGATTGAGACGATTTTATCGCTACATCCTGCAGTAGATGACGTAGCAGTGATTGGAATTCAAGATGAGAAGTGGGGCGAACGTCCGCTTGCTGCTATCGTATTAAAGTCAGGCGCTGAAGATACCAATCCAAAAGATATTATTGCATTGGTAGAGCAGGCGGCTGAAAAGGGGCTGATTCCTAAGTATGGCATCCCTGAGAACCACATGATTGTCGATGTCCTGCCAAAAACTTCAGTGGGCAAACATGATAAAAAAGTGATGCGTGAGCTGTATGCCAATCAGACTGGCGTTTAATTTCTTTTTAATATATCAGTAGTATTAATATTTGAATGTAGTACAGGCTTAATAGTCGTCACATGATTTTGTGGCGGCTATTTTGTTTAAGGAGTGGGCAATCTGTATTAAAGCAACTGGTATATCAACCTTAAGAGATCAAATAATATGAAACAGATAATAACTGTCTTAATGGCTATAGTCTTAACCGCCTGTAGTTTTAGTGGTTTTGAACCACCTAGAGAGAGCAGTCATTGGACATTACCTAGTCGAGGAGAAAGGCATTATGCTACAGATGATGAGCTGAGAAAAGGTGTCTTAGAATACATAATGCTTGAACACAAAGCCATGCTCGAATGTGGTATAGACCCAAATGTGGGGAGCACGACAAGCGTAAAAGAGTCATTATGTATGGAAGAAAAAGGGTGGAGGGATACAGATGGATGGACATGTGAGCAAGATATGTTTAAAAATGATCCACTCTGCGATGACTGGCGTTCTAAACATAGTAAAAGTCGCATTCAAAAACAGCCATAACCGATGAAGAACATCATTCTACTGATAAGCTTAAGCGTATTGACCGCCTGTAGTATGAGAGGCTTTGAACCGCCAAGAAATACTAGTTATTGGACTTCAGATAAGTATTATAAAAGCATGGATTTTGTAGATTATATTAATTTCCAAAATAAAGAAATGCGAGAATGTGGTATAGATCCTTTTATGGGATATCATAAAAACTTGAAAGAAGGTCTATGTATGGAGAAAAAAGGATGGGTATATACACAAGGTCCAATGTGCGAATATGAATATTACAAAGATGATCCGGCTTGTGACGATTGGAAAAAAGCTCATAAACAATAAACGTTATTTTTAATAAGATTTTTTGTCTATCAAAGGTGTTACTAGATAAGTAGCACCTTTATTTTATGAGTTAAAGTATTAAAAGCAGAGCAAACGTTTCTGCTCTATTTAGAGGCGTAGGCATTAGCTTATCGGTCAATGGCGGAAAAATAAATATTGATGCTAACTAATCAGCTTGCTAAGAATGGATATACTTATACTGTCACGGACGAAGAGGGTAATGAAGTTACTTATCAAAGTGGTGCTTGTCTTAGTTAAACTAACAGACGCTAACAAGGAGTTCAAATACGATGAAAAGCCTTATTAAAATCAACTCTATAGTGATATCTTGTTTAATATTATCAGGGTGTTTTCCATGTAAGTTAGGAGATTGGAACTGTAGCGAAATTAACTCTGAGCTATCAAAAAATGTTAATGAATGCAACAGTACACAGCAGGCGGCAGCTAGAACGATATTGGGTTCACAATACACTGATAAAGTAAGATCAAATATATTGAATAACTGTATAGACAATACGAACTACAAATTTAAGACGCCAAACTAAACCACAGTCTTAATTATAATTTAACGGTACAGCTACGAATGTTCAGGACTACGCTGATCAGCTTGCTGAAAATGGATATACTTATACTGTCACGGACGAAGAGGGTAATGA
>JAHHUJ010000117.1 GCA_020024075.1 Psychrobacter sp. | reverse complement strand
TATCTTGTAGCTTAAGTTATCTTGTAGCTTAAGTTATCTTGTAGCTTAAGTTATCTTGTAGCTTAAGTTATCGTAAATTCTGAGCGCCTTAAGTCTAATTTTATTAAACTTAGAATGAAGAGAGTTTAATCAAAAAACTTAGCCTTTAAAAGACAAATGACAGTGAGTTTCTGGTAAAGTGAGGTTTTATAAAGGTACAAAACTTTGAGCCATTTTCTAATTAACAGCCCTGACACTCCTATTACAGCCAGCCCATGCTTAATCAGCCAATCAACGCTAGCCAATGAACCGCAAGGCCTGTGGGCTATTTTTTATCATTTACAACGCCTAACTGATAACAGCATATTAATGCTTAGGCTAATTGTAGCAGGTTTGTTTATCTTAGCTCTTAGTGCTTGTAGTACTTTGCCCAAAACCCCTCATATTGCCAAAAGCATTGAACTCACTAAGTCTATTAATGCTCACTATGACAATAAATCAAACCGTCCCTCTTTGGACACTCAACAAACCCAATTAGTAACGTCTATTGCACAGCAAAACCGCTCTCACCCGAACCTCTCTGGCTATTACCCCATTGTGACCGGAACCGATGCTTTTGCCGCCCGTAGTGAACTCTCCGATCTGGCAACTAAAAGTATCGATGTACAATATTATATTTGGCATGACGATCAAGCAGGACAACTGTTATTAAAGAAATTATGGCAAGCAGCTGACCGCGGAGTGGTGGTTCGTTTTTTATTGGATGATTTTAATAATAATGCAGCCTTAGATAAGCATCTAATACGCTTTGCCAGTCACCCCAATATTGCAGTGCGCCTAGCCAATCCTATGGCTTTCCGCAAGTTCCAAACATTAAACTACTTTACAGACTTAAGACGCATTAATCATCGCATGCATAATAAAAGCATGACCTTTGACCGTCACCTAAGTATTGTAGGGGGCCGAAATGTGGGAGACGAATATCTTAGTAATAATACAAACAGCCAGTTTGCCGACTTAGATGTGCTACTGATTGGAGATGTGGTGCAAGATATCAATGAAAGTTTTGAGCAATATTGGCGCTCGCCCATCTCCTACGATATAGAAACCTTGGTCAAACAAAAGGGACAAAAGTCAGCAGTCAACACCTCAAATGACCCTGAGACCAATACAAAAAACTTCATTGCCAGCCTCAATAAAATTTATCCCCAACAAGCAATGAGTAATTATGACGAATTAAGTGTGTATAATCGAGCTGTTAAAAATTCGACGATAGACTCTGATTTAATCAATCAACAAGTGCCTTTTCGCTGGGCGAACATTACCTTTTTGAGTGATGATGTTGAGAAATTGTTAAAAAACACACACCCTGACGCCCATTTGGTCGCCCAATTAAGAGACTTATTAGGTACCCCCACACAGAACCTATCTATTGTCTCTTCTTATTTTGTACCCACAAAAGATGGGGTCAATACCTTAATCAAACTTGCACAACAAGGAGTAAAGGTTAGAATACTGACCAACTCATTTAATGCCACTGACGTCTCTGCAGTTCATGCTGGATATGCACAGTGGCGAGTTCCTTTGTTGCAGGCCGGTATCGAGATATATGAGCTAAAAGCCATAGCTTCGAAAGAAGCTAGAGAAAATAAGCTATGGCGCGCCCGCTCACAGTCCTCAACCAGTCTTCATGCCAAGGCTTTTGCAGTAGATGATCACAATGTATTTATTGGCTCATATAATGTAGACCCTAGGTCAGCCAATATTAATACTGAGATGGGCGTGGTGATTGAAGATGAAGAGTTGGCCCTAAAACTACATACAGCCATTAGCGATGACTTACTAAATCAAGCTTATAAAGTTGTTTTAACCGACCAAGGTCGTTTGCAGTGGCAGACTTTAGAGAATAGCCAAATGATTTATCATAATAAAGAGCCTCATATTGATTTGATAGACTCGCTATGGATAAACATTATGTCCTCACTGCCGATTGACTGGCTATTATAGTAGACTTAGCCATCCATTCATAAAAACTACTGTATATTGTGACTGTAAATTAATTAGCCCAATTCATATTTATTACGTGATACAACTATTATGCCTCTTGTTGCCTCATCCGACTCATCAAGCTCAGTTTCACCAAAGCAGTTAATGATCATATGTGCCAGTAACGCTGTTACTTACTTTGATTTTTTGATTTATCTGTTTATGGCAGATATTATCAGTAGCACTTTTTTTCCTGACAATGATGATCCGATTTTGGCCAAAATGCAGGTGCTAAGCTTATTTATTGCAGGCTATCTGACCCGCCCTATCGGTGCACTGCTACTGGGTCGTTATGCCGATGTAAAAGGCCGACGCCCTGCTTTATTGATTAGTATGTCCTGTATTGCTATTACAGCCTTGATTACAGCTTGCTTGCCTACCTATGCGCAAGTCGGTATATTCGCCCCTATCCTCTTTTTTATCGCACGATTCTTTCAGGGGATGGCCTTTGGAGCTCATACCCCTCTAGGCTGGGTCTATGTTGCAGAGCACGTCAACAAGGGAAACTTAGCCACTTTTTTGAGCTTCGTGACCGCCAGCTTTATGTTTGGTGAGCTTGGGTCAATCTTACTTTTTGAAATCATCACCTCAACCCATACCCATGAACAGTTGATTGAAAGTGGCTGGCGTATTCCCTTTATCTGGGCAGCCCTATTAAGCTTTGTGATGCTACTGCTGTTACAAACCCTCAAAGAAACCCCAATTTTTACACACCAGCAACACAAGCAAACGTTTGTGCCAAAAATATCTGAGTTAGGGCCCTACCTTAAGCGCTTTAACGCCATGTTTTTAGCACTTATCATAACCTTTATTATTGCCAGCCTGACTATGGTCATTGCCCTACTGTTACCCGACCTAGTCTCTATGAAATTTAGTATTGATGATTCTATGTTAAGATTCTCAAATAACTTAGGCTTGTTTTTTTTGATGCTTGGCTGTGTGTTTTATGGGTTAATTGCGGATAAAAGTGGCACGGGTAAAGCGATGATGATTGGCTCAGTCGCATTGATGCTACAAGCCCTAGCTTTCTTTTATCACCTAGAGTATGGAGGCGGTAGCTTTATCTTATTTATGTATGCCATTTTGGGCTTTTGTACAGGTATTATTAGCTTAGGTTCAGTGATTTTAGTACGGCTATTCCCTACCGAAGTTAGAGTAACCGCTGTCTCTTTAACCTACAACTTGATGTATGCTCTGGTCGGCCTTATTTTGCCTTTCGGTCTAGGGTATTCCACCAATTTGGTCAGCTTTTCACCTGCGCTATACATTATCTTTGTCAGTCTCGTATCCTTTATCATCGGGCTTTATATCTTTCTCTTACCGAAATTCAAAGACTTAGATGAATCTATCAAACTGTAGTCAATTATTATTCACTTGTGTATTTAGGACTTAATCTTTTATATGAGCCAGCCTGTTTTGCAAAACATCATGACCCATAAACGCCTATCTGTTGCGCCAATGATTGATTGGACGACCACAGACTATCGTTTTTTTGCCCGTCTGTTTAACCCTCATACCTATCTCTATACCGAGATGATTTCGACGGGTGCTATCATACATGGCAATACGGATCGTCTGCTTCGTTTCGATAGCAGCGAACATCCTTTGGTACTGCAATTGGGTGGAGCAGATATCTCTGAGATGACCCAATGTGCGATAGAGGCTCAAAAACGCGGATTTGATGAGGTAAACATCAATGTCGGCTGCCCCTCTGATAGGGTACAGCACAATAAAATTGGGGCCTGCCTTATGGCAGAACCAGATACAGTCGCAAGCTTAGTACGTCATATGCAAGCTGAAATAGACATCCCTGTCACAGTCAAACACCGTATTGGCATTGATGAATACGACAGCTATCAGTTTATGAAAGACTTCGTACAAGCCAGTGCTGAAGCTGGATGCCAGCGCTTTATTGTGCATGCTCGAATTGCTTGGCTAAAAGGCCTTAGCCCTAAAGAAAACCGTGAGATTCCGCCGCTTAGATATGAAGACGTCTATCGACTAAAGCAAGAAATGCCAGAGCTTCAAATTGAAATTAATGGCGGTATCGATAGCGTTGAGCAAATCAAATCTCATTTGCAGCACGTAGATGGGGTGATGATTGGCCGAGCTGCTTATCACAACCCTTATATATTGGCTGAGGCGATGCAGTTATGGGGAGAGCAAGCCCCAACTAGAGAGCAGATTTTAGAGCAGCTGTATCCTTACTTAGAGCAGCAAGTGGCTAATTCAGAGCCTCTAACCTCTATCGCGCGCCATTTATTAGGCCTATTCCAAGGCCTGCCAGGAGCGCGCAAATGGCGACAGGCATTAAGTGGTAAGCAGCAGTTAACCGTTGCTGAGATTAAAGCTGCTGGTGATGCTACATTGCAGCTAATAGAGAAATCTAGACAGCAAGATTAATTGTCCCCAAAACCAACAAAAGACCCCATACTGATGTCAGTATGGGGCCTTGTTTATCAATTTAGTAACAGCTTATTAGCAGCCGTTTATTGGTAACAGAATCCTATTAACAATAACTCAAAGACAACCAAATAAAATCGTGCTCAAAGGTAGCTTAAGTAGCTTAGGTAACAATAAGATACATCCACATCGCCAATCCATTATTAATGATATGCAGTAAAATAGGTACATATAAGGAGCCTGACCGAGATCTAGCATAACCTAGTAACATAGCCAGTATGAAAATTACGCTCATTTCATAAAACTCATACTGAAAATGAATGATTGAAAATAAAACACTGGTGCTAATAGTCGCTACCCACGCCCCTTTAGTCCCAACAAATTGCTCGCGTACCGCACTCCACAAGATACCCCGAAACATCACTTCTTCATATATCGGAGCCACAATAACCATAGTCACAATCAGCAACCATTTTGGATTGGCACTGTCATATAGAGCATCAACAAAGGCAGTAGGGTCTTTATCCAAGATATAGGTTAAGGTCTCTGTGACAATTACAAACAACAGCCATAAGCCAATAAAGCCCATTGCGACATACATTGGAAAAGGCTTTAACCCTAAATAATCAGCCACAGCATAACGCAGGCTAGAAGTCGCTTTGACGTCAACTATCTTTGCCGATGCCTTAGAGGAGACCCTATGAATACGCCCCCTCACTATCGCATAAATAATACCCAGCAGTGCTACTAGGGTAAATATCATGGAATAGCTGGTTACCGTCCCATCAAAGCTACCCATACCAAATCGCTGGGCTGGGGTTAATGGAAAATCATTAAACACCACAGGGGCAAACAGATATATGCCTAAAAGCTGCAAGGCCAAAAACAGCCCAATTATGCCAATAAAGAGCAGCACAACCCCAGGCTTAGTAAACAGCTTAAGAGGCTGTACGGCTTCTGTGCTGTTTGAGCTTTCTAGGACTGGCTTCGTAGCAGGTTTATTAAACATAGTAGAGGCTGCTTTTATTTTATGAGCTTGTATTTAATGGGCTTTTATTTAATAAGCTAAGCCTGCTCAGCAATAGTGGCTAAGATTAATTGAGCCACCGAATCAGGATATTCTAGAGGAAACATATGACCGCCTGCATGTAGCTTAAAAGGAATAGACAAGCGACGTCTGACCTTATGAGGGAAGCCCATTTCATAGAATCGACTGCCATCACCTATTATCAAGGTCACAGGCTTCTTAGGGGGCTTATTTGGCTTAAGCCAATAAAGAGACGGGTTGGTACGAAATACAGCTACTTCAGCTTCTTTAGGAATGGTTAAAGTGACGGTTCCATCTGGTTGATCCCGTAATCCGTGCTGCAAATACCCCTCGAAGGTACGCTCATCAAAGTTTTTAAAAAAGCTCTTAGGACGTAATAACTCATGAGCTTGCTCACGACTGTCCCAAACATCTCGACGATTTTTGGAAATACCAGCAGGAGACATTTTATCGGTTGTTTTTTGTGACAATAGCTTGGCTGCGTGCCAGAAGAAGTTGTCTTTACCGTAAATAAGGGGAGGATCCATCAATACTGCTTGTACAAACAGCTTGGGTTTACGATAAATAGCCTGCAAGGTACATAAGGCTCCTAAGGAGTGACCCAAACCTATTACCGGTACCTTATGCTTTTTTACCAATTGTTGAACATTATCAATAACTTGATTGGTCAAGCTCTTCCAATGATTATCAATAGCGTATGTAGCTTGACCCTGCTCATCAAAGCCTAAGACAGGAATATACTCAACCGTGAAGTGCTGTTGTAGCACTTCAAATATCGGCTGATAAACTCGGCTTGGCATACCGTTAGCATGGGCAAAATGAATCACCGGCTTACCCGTTACTTTTGAAACGGGCAGCCTTGAAAAATCCATATTTAATGACACAGTTGATGGTGTTGGCATTTATCTCATCTCAGCTGAAGTTTGTTCTTCTGGTAATAGCTTCAACTCTACTGATGAGCCAATACCAGACCCTAATTGCAGCGCGAAGTTATTTAACAACATTCTCATTGGATCTATAGGGGTATAATCAACCACATAATCTAATTCAAGCTCTTTTTGTAGCGTCATTAAGCTTCCTTTTTTATCCGCTAAGCCTAGTTCAATGGCTTGCTCACCTGTCCAAAATAGACCAGTGAAAAGCTTATTTTGCTCTGGGTCTTTTAGCTTATCGCCACGACCTTGCTTAACAGCATTAATA
>JAHHUJ010000116.1 GCA_020024075.1 Psychrobacter sp. | reverse complement strand
GGTTCGCCCATGTGAGAGTAGGTCATCGTCAGCTCCCTATACCTAAAAGCCCCCGCAACGAATGTTGAGGGGGCTTTTTCCTGTGGTCAATTTTTAAAGAACTAATGATAGGTAGTTGTAGATTTTTTTTGGTTTATGACTGAGTTGAATCATCAAACAAACTGTTTATTTCTAAATTTTGCTCAAAATCTATTTCTATTTGCTGCTTTTGACGATTATGCATTTGTTCGATACGCTTTCTGCGTCCAGCAATAAGCCTTAGAACCTCACGTTTTTGTTCATTAGTCATTTTTAGCCAGAGTTGACGCTCTTGACGGCTACGCAAGCAGCCAAAGCAATAGCCTTTCTTATTACTTTGGCAGACACCCACACAGGGGTTATCGATTTCGAATAACTCAAGTTGATTAAACATTAGCTTTATACCATCCCTAGATCACAGCTAATTGAGTGATCTGACTTAAGTTGGTAGCAATCCACTTACAGTCCATAGCTCATAGTAGAATAACCTTTTGTGATTTAATCAATTTTAGCATGATTCCTTTCTCACTTTCATTCGTGATAATCTTGCTTAAACTGTTAAAAATAAAGGATTGGGTATGAGGATAATATATGTTCATGGTCTCGATAGCACGGCAAATTCAGTAAAAGGTGTGTTGCTCGAGAAATATTGCAAAATTCATAACCCTGATATTGAAGTTATCAGACCAGATTTGAATGAAGCTCCTAATAAAGTGTTTGATCGATTATGTGAATTGGTGCAACAAGCACAGAAAGCGAATGAGAAGGTGGTAGTAATGGGCAGCTCTTTAGGGGGCTATTTTGCCAGTCTAGTGAGTAATGAGACCGGTTGCCCTGCTGTATTATTAAACCCCAGTACTAAGCCTCATATTAGCCTACAACGCTTCGTTGATGATAAAGTGAGGGATACTACTTCTTGTGATGATAGCGCTGCCACAGTGATTTATCGAACTACTGGAGGTTGGGCAATGACGTTACAAGACTTAGATTGGTTTACATCTCATAAGTTGCAGCAGATAACTTATCCTGAGAAAGTATTTGCAGTGATTAAGCAAGGAGATGAATTGTTAGATCCAAAAGTGGCCACTGATTTCTATCAGTCGCAAGGGGTCGAGGTGGTTTTACAAGTTGGAGGCGATCATCGTATGACAGATTTTGAACAGCAATTACCTATGATTATGGAGTGTTTATTGTCTCATTGCTGATCACGCTTACTGACTTGTTTTCTTTACGTCATATGCTGTCGTTAATACGATTGCTAGTCCCCTATGCTATCCGATATTAGTTATAATATGGCTCATAATTAAAAGCTTAATGAAGCAAAGGATATTATTGTGAGCAATTACACAGCACAGTCACTTGAAGTTTTAGAAGGTCTTGAGCCTGTACGTCGCCGTCCTGGTATGTACACTGACACCACTCGTCCTAATCACTTGGCACAAGAGGTGATTGATAACTCAGTGGATGAGGCTTTAGCGGGTCATGCCAAAACAATCAAGGTGCAGCTGCATGAGGATGGTTCACTGTCTGTTGAAGATGATGGACGCGGGATGCCCACTGATATTCATCCTGAGTTTAAGCAAACGGGTATTGAGATAATTCTAACCCGGTTACATGCTGGTGGTAAGTTCAATACTAGTAATTATCAAGTATCTGGAGGTTTGCATGGCGTAGGTATATCGGTGGTCAATGCGCTATCTAAAAGGGTAGAAGTCACCGTATGGCGTGATGGGACTCAATATGATATTGCCTTTGAAAATGGGGCCCCTGTTACCAAACTCACAGAATCGGTTAGTTCTAATAAGAGAAAAAAAGGAACCAAAGTACGTTTTTGGGTAGATGAGTCGTTCTTTGATAGTCCCAAATTCAGTGTAAAACAGCTGAAGCACAATCTAAAAGCAAAAGCAGTTCTTGCTGCTGGATTAACCATTGAGTTTGTTGATGAGATCAATAACGATAAAGTGGTGTGGCAGTTTACCGATGGCGTGGTTGAATATCTAAATGAGCAACTTGATGGGCTAGAGACACTACCGCCTGAGCCGTTCTATTACTCTTATGATGCCAAAGAAGGGGAGCGTGCTGGGGTTACTTTTGCCTTATCGTGGTTACCTGAAGGGGGCAACCCTATCCAAGAAAGCTATGTTAACCTGATCCCTACAGCTCAAGGGGGAACTCATGTTAATGGACTACGCACCGGTATTTTGGAAGCTCTACGTGAGTTTTGTGAGATTCATAACTTGTTACCCCGTAATGTTAAATTAACCGGTGAAGATGTCTGGGATGGGGTGAACTATATTTTATCTTTGAAGTTTTCAGAGCCTCAGTTTTCAGGTCAAACCAAAGAGCGATTATCGAGTCGAGAAGCGGCAGGTGCGGTACAAGCTCAGGCCAAAGATGCCTTTAGCTTGTGGTTAAACCAACACGCTGAGTTAGGCACACAAATTGCAGAGTTGGCTATCTCTAAAGCTGGTAAACGGTTAAAGTCAGCTAAAAAGGTAGCACGTAAAAAGATTACTCAAGGGCCAGCACTGCCAGGTAAGTTGGCGGATTGTCGAGGTGGTGTTCGAGAAGGTGCTGAGCTATTTTTGGTAGAGGGTGATTCTGCGGGTGGTAGTGCCAAACAGGCACGTGATCGTCATTTTCAGGCTATTTTGCCTCTGCGCGGTAAGATCTTAAATACATGGGAGGTCTCACCAGATACTGTGCTCTCAAGCCGTGAGATTCATGATATCGCCATTGCTATTGGCGTAGACCCGGCATCTGATGATTTGTCAGAGCTGCGTTACGATAAGATTTGTATTTTGGCCGATGCGGATTCTGATGGTCTACATATTGCAACCTTAATTTGTGCGTTATTTGTTAAACATTTCCCAGCATTAGTTGATGCGGGCCACTTGTTTGTGGCAATGCCGCCCTTATATAGAATTGATATAGGCAAAGAAGTTCACTATGCACTTGATGAAAGTGAACTTGAGCATATATTAAGTAAGGTGCCTGGCAATAAAAAACCACAAATTACTCGATTTAAAGGTCTAGGTGAGATGAGTGCCGAGCAACTGCGTGAAACCACTATGAATCCAGATACACGTAGATTGGTACAGCTGGACATGGATGATATGCAGTTGACTAACAGCGTTATGGATATGTTGTTGGCGAAAAAAAGAGCCGCTGATCGTAAAACCTGGCTAGAGAGTAAGGGAGATCTTGCTGAGATTATGGTTTAAGCTAGCATCAATCAGTTTAGAAAATTAAATGTAGGGACACAACTTAATGTCTAATAATGATATATCAAAAACTGCACCAGCATCTAAGTTAAAGCAGCTGACTTATAAAAGCTTAGGCGATAAAGTACCAAGACGTGGCGGCAGTATTGCACCACCTATTGCCCGACGTTTGCTTAAACTTATGGGCTGGAAGGCTGTTGGTGAAATTCCCAATGTGCCAAAAGCGGTATTTTTGGCATTGCCTCACACTTCAAATTTTGATGGTTTGTATGCGATACCTTTAGTTTTAGGTCTAGACTTAGACATTAATATTATGGGTAAAGACAGCCTGTTTAAGTATCCTATCTTGGCTCGTTTCTTTAAGTGGGCTGGTATTATTCCTATTAATCGCAGTAAAAAGGGCTCGGTGCTACAAGCGAGTATTGATCGCTTAAAGTCGAGTGAGTCACTGTATTTGGGGTTAGCGCCAGAGGGAACTCGAGATTACACTGATAAGTGGAAGACAGGGTTTTATTATATTGCTGATGGTGCTCAGGTGCCTATTATTCCGGTGGCTATGGATTATAAAACCAAAGAGATTCGATTTTTAAAGCCGGTATACACCACGGGTGATTATGACAAAGACCTAGTGAAAATCGTTGAGCAGTATAAAGGGGTAGTGCCCAAGTATCCAGAAAAAATGTCAAAACCCTTAAGAGATATCAATAAATAAACCTAAGCTATTAAGATTATGTGAATTGATGCGCCTCTAAAAAAAGACCTATCTAAATTTAGATAGGTCTTTTTTAGGTTCAAATAAATGAAAATTTAAGGGCAATACAAATGAATTAATCAGACAAAATAGTTAATTAGCTAAAGCCAATCCCCCATCAACCGCTAGCGTGGCGCCTGTAATCATACAAGCATCATTACTGGATAGAAATAAAATGGCTTTGCTAATCTCATTCATTTCGACCAATCTACCTAGCGCGCTTTGATCAACAAAGAGCTTCGCATTATCAACATCATCGCTGTCTTCTGTTGTTAGGCCAGCATGTACGCCATTGACCCTAATGCCTTGGGGTCCTAGCTTGTGAGCCAGTTGTTTATTGTATTTTTCTAACTCTGCTTGAGTTTGCTTATAGCTTTCTATCGACCAATTAACACTGGTATCGGATAATAAAGATACATTGATGATACTGCCTTTTGTTTTTGACAGCTCTGTTAAAAGCTCCTGACTAAATTTGATCTCAGTATTAATACTTATTACAGCATCAATTCTATTATATTTTTCTACAATATGTGAGACTAGCTTTGCACTGTGCTCTTCGTTGGTGATATCACCAGTCACTGCTAAGTGATTACCGCTATTTATCCAAGTGTGGTCTTCAGGAAGCTCGCTGGCTATGTATTTGAGCACCTTGCTATTGTTCCCTAGTAATACAACATTGCCGCCTTCTCGAGCTATCTCTAATGCCGTGACTCGTCCTATGCTAGAGTCTGCACCCGTAATAACAATAACCTTGTCATTGAATCGCTTCATATCCTTTTAACCTATGTATTTAAATTTTAGTAGTGTCTATGATTTTGACAAGAAAAGAGGGTTATAGCAACCGCCATATTAAGGGTTTGAGTAACGAGCTGAATTTGGGTTAAAGTGTTCTGGTATTACTTTGGCATTAAAAAAGGCAGCCTACAAAGGCTGCCTTTTATTGAACTGTAAAATATTTATTATTAGAGAGTTAATCTCTTAATTCTAAATAATCTCTTAATTCTAAAAAATTACTTATCGTCTGAATTAGGAACTGAAGGCTCATCACCTGAAACGGTAGTGATTGAAGGCTCTTCACCTGTCTGTTTTGCAGTGTTTGCAATGGCTTTTTCAGCTTTGGCTTTTTCAGCTTCAGCTTCTGCTTTGTCTTGTAGTTTACGTAAGAGGCGAGCAGCGGCTTCTTGACCACCAAGACCGAACGATAGAGCGAAGGCAACAGCCACAGCACCCAAAGTAAGACCAAAAGCAAGATTAACAATAGAGTCAGCAATACCCATCGCTTTTAGACCCATTGCAAGCACAAGGCCCATAATAAGTACACGAACGATGTTGGCTAAAAACTGTGAGCCTTTATCAGAACGCTCAACCACACCAGCGATGATGTTGGCTAACCAGAAACCGATGAATAGGATGATGGCACCTAAGATAATGTCAGCACCAAATGCGATGAACATAGTGATGATAGCACTGATTTGTTCAAAGCCTAGTAAGTCTGCAGCTAAGATACCGGCAAACAACATAGCAAAGAAGATGATGGCATAACCAACAAGATCTGAAACTTGAGTTTCACCCATTGCACTGTCTAGACCAACCTTAGCAGGAAGGGCATTAACTGTGGTGTTTTCAAGCAAGCTTTTAACCACATTAGCCACCATTTTCATGATGTAGTAAGTGATAATTAGGATAGCTGCTGCTGTAAAGATGTTTGGTAGAGCACCCATAATCTTGTTCAGCATATTAGTCGCTGGACGAGAGATTACTTCAATTTTTAGTGCATCTAGAGCAATAACTGTGGTTGGAATGATGATCAATAAAAAGGCTAGAGAACCTGCAATGTTAGGTAAGCTGTTTTCACGGTTATTACTAATACCCGCTTTTTCAGCAAAGCCTTGTAGGTTTAGGCTAGTGACCATATTGGCTACGATACCGCGGACAATTTTTGCCACGATATAACCCACAAAGAACACAACGCCGGCCATGAATAAATTAGGAATATAGCCAATCGCTTTGTTTAACATATTAGTTAATGGAGCAAATAAACCATCTAACTGTAGTTGACCCAGTACGATAACTAATACAAACAGCAGGATAACCCAGTAAACCATATCAGCAATGGTACTGCTCATAGGTTGTACACCAGCTTCAGTACTTAATTTCTCATCAAGTGTAGTCTTTGACAAAGCGCTATTGATGGCAGTACGAGCCACTGTCGCTACTACCCAACCAACCACACCGATAATAACGGCACCGATAAGCGTCGGAATGAAAGATAGGACACTATCAATCATATTGGCAAATGGGGCAGAGATAGCGTTTAGGCTTAACATACTCAATGCACCAGAGATGGCCATTAAGAATATAAACCAAAAAACGACCTTTGAAATTATATTTTCAATGTCATAGGCTTTGCCTGTTGAAGTGTTCATACGTTGGTTTAAATTAACGCGAGCTAGCAAATTGCGTACCACACCGGCAAGTGCCATAGCAATTAACCAACCAATAACGAATACCAAAATGGCTGCGATAATCGAGCCAATTGGTCCGCCTAAGTTGTTATTAAACCAAACAAACATGTTGTCCATGCTGTTTCTCCTATAATGTAATTCAATAAATGGGTCTACTTGCTGATACTAAATAAACCCGGTATTTACTTTTGTATTTTTAAGTCTAAGTATCAAAATAAGCTGGTTTAGCTAGGCCATTGAAAAG
>JAHHUJ010000115.1 GCA_020024075.1 Psychrobacter sp. | reverse complement strand
AACCAAGGGTTAACTGACATCCTGCATGTTTTTATATGTATCCAAAATTGCATAGGTAGCACTGTGTCACATAAAATAACGGTTTAATTTTATTGGATCATTTTTGGATACAACCCATGTCAACTAACTCTGCAAGCACCAGTGCTTCAAGTACTGGCTTAAATAATGATATTAGCCGCCTCTCACCAACTTTAGTCTGGCACTATTTCCACGCACTGACTCAAATCCCCCGCCCCTCCTCTGAAGAAGAGGCGGTGCAGCAGTTTGTATTAGACGAAGCTGCCAAATTGGGGCTTTGGGCTGAGCGTGATGCGGTCGGTAACGTATTGGTACGAAAGCCTGCCACACCAGGTATGGAGAATGCGCCAGGCGTTATCTTGCAGAACCACTTAGACATGGTGGCGCAAAAAAATGAAGACAGCAGCCACAACTTCAGCACCGATCCGATTGAAGCTTATATCGACCCAGAGCTAGATAATAAATGGGTAACCGCTAAGGGCACGACACTTGGAGCTGATAACGGGATTGGGGCTGCTTCTGCGTTGGCAGTGCTGGCATCAACTGATATCGCTCATGGCCCATTAGAAGCATTATTTACCGCGACTGAAGAGACTGGTATGGATGGTGCAAAAGGGCTACAGCCGAATTGGATCCAAGGTCAGCTTTTATTAAACTTAGATACCGAAGAGCTGGGCGACATTTGTATCGGCTGTGCAGGCGGCGTGGATGCCACTTTTACCCTACCCATTGACTGGCAAACCCCGACGGCAAGCCAAGCGTATCAACTATCGGTTAAAGGGCTAAAAGGTGGTCACTCCGGTATCGATATTATCAAACAGCGTGGTAACGCAGCGCTGATTATTTCACGTTTATTAGACAGCATTTCACAGCACATCGAGGTGTCTTCAATTCAAGCGGGCAATTTACGCAATGCCATTCCCCGTGAAGCCAATGCTATCTTTGTCAGTGAGGCCACCGAAGCTGAGTTAAACCAGCTTTTGGCAACTCAAATCGAAATTATTCGTCGCGGTTTACCTATTGAGGATCGCGAGATGAGTGTGACACTAGAGGCGGCAGACATGCCAGCCAAGACTTGGACAAGTGCTACACAAGATAATTTGCTCACAGCCATTCGCCTATGCCCTAATGGCGTTGATAGAATGAGCATGGACACCGCTGGGGTGGTAGAAACTTCAGTGAATTTGGCCAAAATTGACACCCAGCAAGATCAGTTACAGCTACAAAACTTACTACGCTCGCTAGACGATGATGCCCGTGATGATTTGGCAGATCGCATGAAGCGTCTGTTTCAATCTTTTGGGGCAACGGTTGAATTAGAGGGTGAGTACCCAGGCTGGAAACCTGCTCCACACTCTATGCTAACAGACTGTGTGATTCAGGAGGGTGAGCAGATCTTAGGACGCAAACCTAATGTGACGGTGATTCACGCAGGTCTTGAGTGCGGCCTATTAGGTCATCACTATCCGCACTGGCAAATGGTATCATTTGGTCCTACCATTGAAATGCCGCACTCTCCTGATGAGCGCGTTAACATCGAAAGCGTGCAGAAGTTTTGGACTTGGTTGGTCAACGTGCTGGGCGCTCTAAAATCTGCTTAACGTCATTGGTATATTGAGGTTTTGGTTAATCAATTTTGATTGTAATTGTTATTGTGGTTATTATTATAATTGTTATTGCAGTATTGACATACCTTAATATACCTCCCCTCTAAACCCTCCCTTATAAACAACAAATACAGAGAGAGCTATGGAATTTTTAGGATTTACAGTGGATGTTGCTACACTAACCGAAGGCACCATCCAATTAATTACTCGAGTTATCTTGGCCATACTGATCTTAATTATTGGTCGCTGGGTTGCTGCAAAAATCGTCAAAGTTGCTTACGGCATCATGAACCGTAGCCATTTAGAAACCACTGTCGCCAACTTTTTGGGTCGCTTGCTATACGGCATACTACTAATCATTGTAATATTGGCTGCTTTGAGTAAAGTTGGGGTACAAACGACTTCAGTAGTGGCCATCTTAGGTGGTGCTGCACTGGCAGTGGGCTTGGCTCTAAAAGATCAGTTGTCAAACTTTGCCGCTGGTATTTTAATTGTAATTTTCCGTCCCTTCGTACGCGGAGATTATGTGCAAATCAGTAGCTACACAGGAACAGTCACCGACATTACCTTGATCAATACCCACATTACTACCATTAATAATCACGATGTGATCATCCCTAATAGTGACATCAGTACCTCAGCCATTGTAAACTACTCCTCCCTGCCCAATCGCCGCGTAGATGTCACAGTTGGTATTGGCTATGATGCCAATATTAAAGTGGCCAAAGAGGTTTTATTGGCAGTAGCAAAAGCCAATCCCCTTGCTTTAACCGACCCTGAACCTGTGGTACGAGTGACCAATCTGGGCGACAACTCTGTAGATTTAACCTTAAATGTCTGGACCTTAAATGACAACTGGTGGCCCCTGCAGTGTCAGTTATTAGAGGAATTTAAGATTGCTTTAGATGACAATGGCATTGATATTCCTTTCCCGCAGCGCAAAATTCATGTCAGTGGTTTGTACAGGTTAGTAAATAAAAACTCTTTAGTAAGCAAAGATTCTACCGCTAATAGCCAGACCAATTAATTAATAAGTCAATTAACCAATCCAGTTATCCAAGAAAGCTTCTTTTACTTACTCAAATGCTGCTGCAAATACTGTAGCAGCATTTGTATCTTAATAGATAGGTGCCGGTTTTGTGGATATACTGCCCAAATGCCCTCTTCTGGCTCTCTAAAGTCATCAAGCACACTGACCAGCTCGCCTGACTCCAAGTATTTTTGGACATAATAATCAGGTAACTGCACTATCCCCAATCCTTTTAATGCTGCATCTACCAAGCTATAACCACTGTTATAACACACACTGCCACTAACTCGAATGTTACGCTCGCGCCCTCCTTCTTTAAAATGCCAATAGTCTAAGCTGCCCAGTAAGCAGTTATGATTTGCCAGATCCGCCAAAGTTTGCGGCGCCCCATAACGGTCTAGATAACTGGGAGATGCACACACAAAGTTGGTACGGTGGCTAAGCTTTTTTGCCATTAAAGTAGAATCTCTGAGCTTGCCAATACGGATTGCTAAGTCATAGCTGCCCTCGACCAAATCAACTTTTTGGTTGCTCAAAAAAGCGGTGACTTCAATATCTGGGTACTGCACAATAAAGTTATTAATCAAAGGCAATAACTGCTGCTCGCCATAGGTCACCGGCGCAGTCAGCTTAATCATACCTTGTGGGGTGGATTGTAGGCTACTGATGGCTTGCTCCGCGGCATCGAGTCCGTCCAACACTCCGCGGCAATGTTTATAAAATACCCGCCCCTCTTCGGTCAGTGAAATCTTGCGTGTGGTGCGATAAAGCAGCTTAATATTCAGCCTCTTCTCTAAAGCGCTCACCTGCCGGCTCACCTGAGCAATTGAGATACCCAGCTCTTTTGCAGCTCGGGTAAAGCTTTCGTACTCAGCCACGTATACAAACTCGCTAATGCCTTCCCATTTCATGATTATTACCATTATGTAAAAGATATTTGTCAAACCATCATATTATCATCTAATATGAGATAATCTATAATACAAAACATAACTAGCCCGCCCAGTTTATTTACAACTAAAAAAGAGAGAATAACTATGTCAGATAAATTTATTAAATCAAAAGCGGCCGTAGCTTGGGGCCCAAACCAACCTCTAAAAATTGAAGAAGTGGACGTAATGTTACCGCGTAAAGGCGAAGTATTAGTAAAAGTACTTGCCAGTGGCGTGTGTCATACCGATGCGTTCACTTTATCTGGTGAAGACCCTGAAGGTGTGTTCCCAGCGATCATGGGCCATGAAGGTGGTGGTATCGTTGAGCAAGTTGGTGAAGGTGTGACCAGCGTTGAAGTGGGCGATCATGTTATTCCTTTATACACCGCAGAATGTGGCGTTTGTAAATTCTGTACCTCAGGCAAAACCAACTTATGCTCGGCAGTGCGTGAGACTCAAGGTAAGGGCCTGATGCCAGATGGCACCACTCGCTTCTATAAAGACGGTGAACCTATCTATCACTACATGGGCTGCTCAACCTTCTCAGAGTACACAGTACTTCCAGAAATCTCATTAGCAAAAGTAAACAAAGATGCTCCGCTTGAAGAAGTGTGCTTATTAGGCTGCGGTGTGACTACTGGTATGGGCGCTGTGATGAACACTGCCAAAGTAGAAGAAGGCGCAACTGTGGCTATCTTTGGTCTTGGTGGTATCGGTCTTTCAGCAATCATTGGTGCTGTGATGGCAAAAGCTGGTCGCATTATTGGTATTGATGTTAATGAAAGCAAATTTGAATTGGCCAAAAAATTAGGTGCAACTGACTGCATTAACCCCAAAGACTACGACAAACCTATTCAAGAGGTTATCGTTGAGCTGACCGATGGCGGCGTTGATTATTCATTTGAATGTATCGGTAACGTTGATGTGATGCGCTCTGCTCTTGAGTGCTGTCACAAAGGTTGGGGCGAGTCTGTCATCATCGGTGTGGCCGGTGCGGGTCAAGAGATCTCTACCCGTCCATTCCAGTTAGTGACTGGTCGTGTCTGGAGAGGCTCTGCATTCGGCGGCGTAAAAGGCCGTACTGAATTACCGGGCTATGTTGAGCGCTACTTGGCCGGTGAAATCCCATTGCAAGAGTTCATTACTCATACCATGCCACTTGAAGACATCAACGAAGCATTTAAATTAATGCACGAAGGTAAGAGTATCCGTAGTGTCATCCACTTTGATGCTTTAAACGATAACGTTTAACCCTTCAAGTCAAGACTTGCTTTAAGCTTAAGATTAAGCCAAATAAGGGCTAAATAACAGGGCTAAATAACAGGGCTAAATAACAATGTTATTTAGCCCTTATAGTTTGTTATACAGTCCTTTTACTGACTCTATTTTACCCCCTTAAATAGAACTATTTGCGGAGATAAAACCCCCTATTCACTGCATATTATGCGGTGAATAGCCGTATTAATCAATGCAGGTTCCAAATGATAAACTTTATAATCGACTCAATCTCTAATACTTAGCTGTTATTCTCCGCTATCAAGCCCGCCACAAACTGTTGCCAGATATCGCTTTTATGACGTTGTTTGTGCCAAATCATCCACCATACCCTTTGCAAATCAATGTCTTTGATGTCTATTGCAATCAGACTGCCCTGCTTTAAATCCGCTTCAATCACATGCTGTGACAGACAGCCAAAACCTATATCAGCCCTTACCATATTCTTTATGGCCTCCGACTGCTGAATGGCCAATACTACCTCCGCTTGGGGCATATATTGTAGTAACTGCTCGTCAATAACTTGTCTGGTCCCTGACCCCGGCTCTCGTACCAATAATGGAATTTTGGCCAATTGTTTGGTGCTTAGCTGGTAGCTTGGTTGTTTATTGTTTTTGTTATTGTCATTATCACGGTTACTGTTTTGCTGCTTAGCTGCAACACCCTCTAGCCATTTACTGTCTTTTTTGGCAAAGACTATTAACTTGTCATGGCGCCAAGCTTTTTGTTCAATTAACTTACTATCAGTGGGTCTTGGCATGCCCTCTACCAAAGCTATATCTACTTTTAATTGCTCAACCTCACTCACCACATCTCGTGTATTACCAATAAAAAACTCTATCTTAGCTTCAGGTCTATCCCCATAAATCTGCTGAATCAAAGACGGCAACACATAATTGCCGATAGTAGTACTGGCGCCGATATGAATACGCCCGGCTTGATATTGATGATACTGCTCCAAAGTTAGACACTGACTCACTATGGCTTGGGCCTGAATATAGATGGCTTGAGCATTATCATTACGATGCAAACGCCTGCCTATACGCTCAAACAAAGGCATCTTCAGCCGATCTTCAAGTTCGGTTAGCGCACTACTCACCGCTGACTGTGATAAATGCAACTGCTCACTGGCAGCACTGGTGCTCCCTGTCTGATAAATACTAATAAATACCGACAACTGCTTTAAGGTAATCTTTGGCAATAAAGCCTGACCTGTGTTTAGTGGATAACAGTCCATCAATTGCTGGGAGGTTGAGGCTGGCATATTCATGGCCTTATAGAGTTTATAAAAATTATAAAAAAGGGATACAAAAACACACTAACCTATTTTATCGATAAAAATTACCTAATCAATCTGTTTTATTAATATAGAAAAAAGGAATATAGTCACTGTCAAATGACTTAGCTTGGATAGCCGTAAGCTTAAGCTAGCCTGTTAACAATCAAGAGAGTGACTTCATGAAAGCCCATCAAGCCCCATTTGATACCCATCCAACTCAGCGAAGTCGAGATGATAGAGAATTGAATCGACTGTCTGTGCCTTCGTTATTAGCCAAAATGCTAGGTGGCTATCTACCGAAGCGTGAGCATGTATTGGGACTACTAACGGTATTGTTGGGCAGCTTAACCAATATTTGGCTCAATGCACGTATTGAAGATTGGACTGAGGGCAGGCTACTTGGTCTGTCTTCATTAACCCTAGCTATATTGATAGGTATGGTGCTAGGCAATACCCTCTATCCAAAGTTTGCCAAGCCGTTAGCAGCTGGAGTTACTTTTTCAAAAGCACAGATATTGCGCTTGGCCATTGTGTTATACGGCTTTAAGATTACGCTGGCTCAAGTTGCTACTGTGG
>JAHHUJ010000114.1 GCA_020024075.1 Psychrobacter sp. | reverse complement strand
GTAATTAACACCCCTGCTCCGCCTAGCTTAGCCAAACTCTCACGCGGTAAGGCCTGGATGCGTAATCCTAGGCGAATCTGACTTTTATTAGCTTTGGTAACCACAGCATCAGGAGAAACCTCATCAGGGGCCGCAGATAGTTTACCTCTCACTCTCAGCTGCTTGCCTTGACGTAACACCACAGCATTAAAGGCATCGCCTGGCTTACTACGATTAATGATATTTAATAAATCTGATGACTCCAAAATCATCTTATTGTTATATTGAGTGATAATATCGCCAGCTTTCAATCCTGCCGCTTCTGCTGGAGAATTTGGCGTTACTTTAATCAGTAAAGCACCTTGCGGCTTACTTAGACCATAGGCTTCCGCTAAGTTACGATCAATATCCTGCGGGAATATGCCCATATAAGCACGCGTCACCACCCCGTTCTCTTTTAGCTGCTGATAGATATCTAAAGCTTCGTTAATAGGGATTGAGAAAGACAACCCCATATAACCGCCAGTACCACTAAAGATACGCGAGTTAATACCAATCACTTGCCCATTGCGGTTAAACAAAGGACCGCCAGAGTTACCGGGATTTAGCGCCACATCTGACTGAATAAAAGGCACACTGATATCACGAGAGAAATTACGAGATTTAGCACTGACAATACCAGCAGAAGCTGAGTAGTCAAAGCCGAAAGGAGAGCCTATCGCCAATACCGGCTCACCAACTTTTACCGCATTTGAGTCTCCTGTGGGCAGAGCAGGATACGACTTACCAGGTGAGCCTTGTACTTTGAGCACTGCCACGTCAGAGCGCTCATCACTACCTACTAATGTGGCATCTAATTCAGTACGGTCATTTAGGGTAACTGTAATTTTATCCGCCCCGGCAATCACGTGATGGTTGGTTAGCATATAGCCATCGGTACTAACAAAGAATCCAGTACCATAGTTATACTCAATCGCTGGGGTTTGTGCCCCTGGAATGCGAATTCTATCACCAAAGAACTGGCGCAATAATTCAACGGTTTGCGCCTTAGCCAACTCCTCCTCACTCACCTTAGTGACCACGTTAACTCGGGCCACACCTGGGCTGACTTGTTCCACTAGATCTGAGAAGTCGGAGGCAACCAAAGCTGCTTGAGCCACTGAAGAGGTCGCTGCGGTGGCTACTAGAGCGCCTGTGGTTAAGGCGGTACTCACTGCTCCTAGTCCTAAGCTACTGGCTGCCAACACTGAACCAACACTGACGGCTCTTAAAGCTTGCTGAACTTTGGTTAGCTTTTGGCTCAAAGTAGTAGGGAGCCCTGAGGCATCATCTGCCCGATCTTGTATTACAGCGCTCACCTCAGTGGTACGAGGATTGTCTGTCTGTGAAGCACTATTCATTATTGTAATTCTCCTGGAGGGTCTGTGTTAAACAATAGGTTGACCTCAGTCCATTCGTGGGCCATACCAACACTAATGCCAACCTTACAGCCACAGCCGTTAATTATAATCACTAATAAAATCTGTATTCATGATAAGACGTTTTTACAGTATACGCTAGCAACTTATAGCACAAGCGAGCAACACACGAATTGCAGTTACTTTCTAATTTGGTAACTTGGGTCAAAAAACTACAGCATCTTTAGGTAATTGTACCGCATCTGTTACTTTATTTCGTGATATCATAAATTTACTTAACCCTAGTTTTTTTTAGTCAGGGTGTCAACAGTCGCCCAGTAGATGGCTTATTATCTGCCAATCTTGCGGGGTTATAGGACTATCAAAACAATAGCGCTAATAAAATCGGCTGCTACAAATCATGGCTTAAATTCAGCGCATGACTTTATGGTAAGCCCTGTATTAGCAAGGCCTAGTAATAAACTACTAGGCTTCTTTACAGTGTCTATTCACCTCTCCCTATGTGCTTTTTTATACTCGCAGGACTTAATAAATGCTAACTGCGTAACTGGGAACGGGCACTGCATACACAAGGATTTTTTATGGATACCGCCTTATTGTTATCTGGCGTGGTTGGGCTAGGCATTGCTGCGCAGTGGCTAGCTTGGTATTTAAAACAGCCGTCAATTTTATTTTTATTAATTATTGGTATTTTTATTGGTCCGATAATGGGCTACTTTGACCCCGATGCGGTCATTGGAGATTTGTTGTTCCCCTTTATCTCTTTGGGCGTGGCCATCATTTTATTTGAAGGTTCACTCACCTTAGAGTTCGAAGAAATTAAGCAGCACGGAAAAGTGGTACAAATGTTGGTCTCAGTCGGTGTACTGATTACCATCGCTGTGGTTGCCTTATCGACTTATCTATTATTCGATGTCGATCCACTAATTGCGCTACTATTTGGCTCCTTAGTTTGTGTTACCGGACCTACGGTAATCATGCCACTACTGCGCAGTGTTCGGCCTAATAAGACCATTTCCAATATCTTAAAGTGGGAAGGGATCATCATTGACCCCGTAGGCGCTATCGCTGTGGTTTTGGTGTACGAATACATCATCTCAGGCGGTGAAGCTAACAGTATCTTCTTGTTTGCTGAGATTGTGATTATTGCCACAGCCATTGGTATGTTTGGGGCGTTTGTATTGGCAAACTTAATCAAACGTCACATGATCCCTGAGTTCTTACACAACGTTTTCACCCTAGCCTTCGTGCTGCTATTATTCTCTGTATCCAACCATCTAGAGCATGAGTCAGGCTTATTAGCAGTGACGGTCATGGGCGTAGCCTTAGCCAACTGGAAGGACTTCCCTCGTGATCAAATTTTAGAGTTTAATGAGTCATTAACCGTCCTACTAATCTCGGTGCTATTTATCGTTCTAGCGGCTCGAGTTGAGTTAGACAGCCTATTAAGCGTAGGCTTCCAAGGTTTAGTACTATTAGCCATCGTCATGTTTGTAGCACGGCCTTTGTCCGTATGGGCCTCCTCTATGGGCTCCAACCTAAAAACTTCTGAAAAAATAATGATCAGCTGGATTGGGCCTCGAGGCATCGTTGCCGCCGCCATTTCCTCCTTATTTGCCATTCGTCTGCAAGAGTATGATATCCAAGGGGTAGAGCTGTTAGTACCCTTAGTATTTATGGTGATCATTGGCACCGTACTGATTCAAGGTCTAGGTGCGAAGATGGTAGGTAATCTGCTTGGGGTACGTGAGCCTGCCAACAATGGGGTACTAATCGTTGGCTCCAATCCTGTGGCACTTAAGGTTGCAGCAGCATTACAAGAGCAAGGCTTCGATGTGGTAGTAGCCCATAACAACTACACCAATATTGCCAAAGCCCGTATGGCGGGATTACGCACCTATTTTGGCAACCCCATCTCCGACCACGCCGAGCGTCACTTAGACTTAATTGGGATTGGTCATCTATTTGCCATGAGTACCGATAAGGAGATGAATACCCTGTCTGAGCTGCATTATCGTCATGAATTTGGCGAACAAAAAATCTATCGCTTAAAGTTTACTGACGACAAGTCAAAGACTGAAAGAGAAAGCAAGCGCTCAGGCTTCAACTCACGTTGGTTATTTGGTAAAGATGTGACCTATACTAAGATGGCCAGTATGCTGTCAAAGAAAGCCCGGGTGAAAATTACCAATATTACAGACAGTTATAGTTACAGTCAGTATCGGGCTGATAATAAGCAATTTGTGCCGTTATTCACTATTGATAAAGAAGGTCATTTGCACGTCATTACTGACAGCTTTGACAACGAGATTCCTCGTGACCATAAGCTGGTGGCCTTGGTCATTGAAGATGAAGTGCAACCAAAAGAGGTCGATGTCACTGAGAAACAAAAACAGGCCCGCGCCTTAGCCAACTCACAGTTTGAGGCCACATCCAAGTCGCCTGAGAAGCGTAAAGAGAAGACCATCGCCGAAAGTGTAGACGACCCAGACTATGGCTTAGAGCCGGATAAAGGTGACTTAAAGCCAACTGCTCCACCACCTGCACAGACTGACACGCAACACCGCCAAGATGCTGCAACTGGCGATAGTGAAGCCAAATCTTCAACGACTGTACCTACTACTCAGTTAGAGGCTGAACTGGCGACTAAGCTTGAGCAAAGCCTACAAAAGCACTCTGATAGTAGTGATAGTGCTGCTGGTAATACGAATACAAGTAAACCCTCTGGCAATAAAGGCGGCAAGGCAGCTTCAGTAAAAAATCTGCAATCACAAGACAATGGTAACTCTCAGGCCCCAAGACAAGCCGATGGCACATTAGACCCTCAGCGTCTGCCCGACACCGAAGCAAAAAATAATTCGGATAAATCGTCTTAAGGCGCAGTGGCTTAACGGCTAAGCCAAAAACAATCCGACCATAATCTAAAAACCAAAAGAGCAGCTCACACAGGGGCTGCTCTTTTTTATCTACTAGAATCTTCTAGGATCTTGATGCTAACTCTATATGGTAGCTATATATGATATGGTAGCTATATAACGACACTGTTAGTGATAACTACACCCTTAGTAGTTATAGCTTCTGGGCAACTACCTGCCAAATTCTAGCAGCAACCTCCTCTGCCTCACCTTGGGCATCAATACGCTGGATACGCTGAGGATGGGCTTGATGTTGCTGACTAAAACCTTGATAGACCCTTTCAAAAAAAGCCATTTGCTGTTGCTCAAAGCGATCGGCAGCACTACGCTTCCCTGCTCTTTGCATTCCCTCTGCAACTGGTAAATCCAGCCATAAGGTCAGGTCCGGCAAGCGAGGTACAAATTGACTAATAAGCCCCTCAATCTTGTGCAGCATAGCTGAATTACCAAAGCCCCTCCCATAGCCCTGATAAGCCACTGTAGAGTCTACAAAGCGATCGCAGATTACCCACTTGCCTGCCTTTAACGCCGGCAAGATAACTTTTGCTAAGTGATCACTACGAGCCGCGAACATCAGTAACATCTCAGTGTCATCAGTGATGTCTGTCTTAATGTCTAGCAGTAGCTCACGCAGCTGCTCGGCAAATGGGCTGCCTCCTGGCTCTCGAGTCTGCACATACTCAATACCTGCATCAGTTAAATGCTGGCAAAGACTATTGATGGCTGTGGTTTTCCCCACCCCTTCAGTACCTTCAAAGCTGATAAATTTAGCTTCATTGACTGTCGACATAAGACTCGGCTCTCTTTATTTATGGGTTATCAGTTGTTCTTTGTTCACGCATCACTTTTATGTACTCTTGTACTGCACGATTGTGCTCCTCAAGAGTCTTCGTAAACTTATGTCCCCCCGTACCCGTAGCCACGAAATACAAAGCATCACTATCGGCTGGATGCATAGCCGCTTCAATGGACTCAGGAGAAGGCAGTGCAATTGGGGTCGGTGGCAAGCCATCGATTTGATAGGTGTTATAAGCGGTCTTCTCATTAATATCAGTACGACGAATATTGCCATCGTAACGCTCACCCATGCCATAGATGATGGTTGGGTCAGTTTGCAGACGCATTCCCATATTTAGACGATTCACAAATACTGCCGATACCAGCTCACGCTCACTTTCAACACTGGTTTCTTTTTCGATAATAGAGGCCATAATTAACGCTTCATAAGGGGTCTTGTAAGGCAGATCAGCAGCACGATTTTCCCAAGCTTTATCCAAAGCTTGTTGTTGACGCTGATAAAGGTCATTTAAGATCTCTTTATCGGTAACCCCTCTAGCATAATAATAGGTATCTGGAGTGAACCAGCCCTCTAGATTATGTACGAACTCGCCTTCTGGAGTGAATGCATCAATACCCAATAATTGCTTAAAATTGGCTTTAGGCTTACCGTTAGACTCTAACACCTCTAACTCTACCCCATCCGTATTGGCAATCACTTTGTACAAGTCAGCGGCAGTCTTACCCTCAATAATTTGGATGGTGACCATATCTACTTTTTGACCCTCTTTGAAGGCATCCATCAGCTGTTTAAAGCTGGCATTTTCTGGCACTTCATAAGTACCGGCATGTAGAGGTACATCCACGGTTGACTTAATATAGAGCTTGGCTAAGCTGGCGGAGAACATGGGGACATCACGCTGAAACTGAGGCAAGAAGCCATAATAGCTTTGCCCTTCTTCCACAACCAATTCGCCAGCTGCTTGATTTGAGTGACCAAACAAGGTCTGATAGACCATTGCCAATAAGAACAGCAATATTAAGCCAAACACTAGTAGCAACTGATAGCTACGTTTTGAGGTGGGCTCTGGGGGCTGTTTTTTATGACGAGCAGGGTCATCACATACCAAGGATACATCCGTTGGCTGTACTGTTTCAGCCTCAGTAGTTGTCGGTTTATTGGGGTTATTGCTTGGATTTTTTGGATTCGAATCGCTCATAGCCACTCACGAGGTAAAAGTTTGCTAGAATTTAGCACTGTATGCTTAGATATTCAATGGGGAATAAATATCTGGGCTATCTAATTAACACGCACTTGAGTAATAATCCACTCAATCCAGCTTTTGACAGTTAAACTTCTTCTTTCTATCGTATTTGAGTAGGCATTTAAATTAGGAATATTACAGCTTTTAAGAATATCCTTTATTTCTAGTGTTGATAGTTGTCCACCTTTATTAAGGTACACAGCCATAACCTTAGCAAACGGTTTAGATGATAGAATAAGCTCTGAAAACTTAATTTGTTTTTTAGTGAGTGGCATCTGCATTACACTTACGCCCATATCAGTAAGATAAACACCTTTTCTATCAATTGATACAAGCCCTAGAAATCGTGCTGCATTTGAGTAA
>JAHHUJ010000113.1 GCA_020024075.1 Psychrobacter sp. | reverse complement strand
GTTAAGTACCATTATCCTTTGTCATTTTTGATAAAGCTTCTAGCGTTACTATTGATTTTGTTCTTAATCATATGTATCGCTTTTTACATAATGGCAGGTACTGAAAGGGGTACTAAGTTCATACTAGAAAAAATCATCTCAGAAACTGGGGTTAAGTTTGAGTACTCAGAGGGTAATCTGCGTGATGGACTTAAGGTGAAAGACATCACCATGAGTGCCTCAGAAGATGTGGATGTGCACTTCATAAATGCTTATGTCAAGATTGGCTGGCGTGCTTTATTTGTCAGAGAGGTACACTTACGCGATACTGATATTGAAACGATTATTATTGAAAATCGCTTACCACCCTCAGGTGATCCGTTTGAGTACAAAGAGTATGAGCTGCCGGTTAACCTGCGCTTTGATAGAGCCCGTATTAATAGAATTATCTATAATCAAACCGGTAAAGACCCTATTGAAGTAACTGATATTAAAGCCGATGATTTGTATTGGGTAGGTACTCAAGTTGAGGTGGGTCGAGGCAATTTACAATATAGCGATCTTGTCAAGATTGAAGATTTAAAAGGGACTGTGATCTTAGAAGGCAACTATCCTTTAGATTTGTCGGCGTTAGTTACGGTCAAAAGCTTAGATAAAGTTTATATTGATCCCATTGAAGTCGAGGCTGTTGGTAGTGTTAAACGTACTTCCGGCAAGATACGTAGTAAGTATAATAATAATAATGTCCAAGGTGTGTTTACCGTTCAGGGTTTAGATGATAACGCTCCTTTTGAGGCCAAATTAAACTGGGATGAAATTGACCTGCCTTATGCCGAAGGTCAAGATATTCGTCTGCAAAATGGTTTGGCAACTGCGTCAGGGGTACTCTCAGATATTGAGCTTCGTATCAATAGTCGCCTATTGGCCAATGACATTCCTAGTGGTTATTACCAAGGCCGAGCTAACATTATTGATACCAGCAAAATGCTGGTACACCGCCTAACCGCTAAAACGCCAGAGGGTAATCTGTTGGCCGCTGGGGTGCTTGATTGGGAAGATACCTTCACTACCAAAGCCATGCTTTATAGTAGAGACTATAAAGTACGTAGCTTATTGCCAGAAAGTGCTGCGCCTTATGCTCCAGAATATATAAATGGCGAATTGGCAGTGGTGTTTAACCTAGAAAATAAAGACGGCTTAATGCAGATTAACGCTAAGCTGAACCAAAGAGATGGCGAACAAATTAAAGCCAAAGTTGTGCAAGGGGTCAAGCCGAGCAACCCTAGATTTAATGCCCCATGGTTTGTCGATGCTAGCTGGCAGAATCTGCGCCGTAAAGATGTGCCTGATGTGGGTGATATAGATAGCCCAAGTGGTGTGGCCAATGTCATGCTACGTGATGATAGACTGTGGGTCACTGCTGATGCTGAGGTTAACAAATTAAATGTTGCTCCTGCGGGCGACTATAAGGTTAAGCTTAATAAACACAACAACCGCATTACGCTGCAAAATCTAAACTATGAAGGGGTAATGGGCAATCTTGCTGGTAACGGTAGTATCTTATTGGCCACCAATAAATCACCGTTAACTTGGAATATAGATGCCAAGACCAGAGAGCTAAGACCTCAAGTCTTTAGTGAGACTATTCCAGTGACTAGATTAGTCGGGGATATTAGTGCCTCAGGGAAGATGATAGATATCACCCGTCGTCTTAATGGCAAGGTTATTAAGGGGCAACGTCATGCCTTTACGATCAAATCCTCAGATTTATCTTCAACTTTAACCGCGCAAGTTACTTCTACAGACCCAAAAACCGGAAAAGCCACTGCTGAAAATCGCCGAGTCGATGTTATTGGCTATGGGGATGGTGTGGTTGATATTCTAAATGGGTCCTTACAAAATTTTGATGCCAGATTTGACGGAAAGCTTGCTACTCAAGGGGTGCCTAAAGGCAACTTTATCGTTGATGCCAATGGTACAACTGACAATATCAATATCAAAAACTTCAGTCACAATGGGGAGGCGGGGGATATCACGGCCTCAGGTAACGTAAACCTACGTGATGGTATTGGATGGGATGTCAAAGCCAATACTAATAAATTTAATGTTGGCTTCTTTGCACCGCAGACTGAGGGTATTGTTAGTGGAGATCTACAAACAACGGGCAAATGGCGTAATAATCAAACTAAGCTTGGGGATTTACGCGACTTTGATATCAAGTTTAATGGGTCAATTGACACTCCTCAATTACCAAATGGCAAGCTGACGGTCGATGCTGGAGGCAATGCTCAAGCGATTATTATTCGTGATTTAAGTCACGTTGGTGAGGCAGGTAGCCTCGTTGCTAAAGGTAAGCTTGATGTTACCAATGGTATAGCTTGGGATATCAATGCCGTCATGGATGATTTTAATCTTGGCTACTTTGTCAAAGATGTTCCAAGTAATATTACTGGCCGTGTATCAAGTACAGGACTATGGAAAGACTCAGTACAGCGCATTAGTATTGAGCAAATGGCCTTGCGAGGTAAGATTGATGGTGAGCCACTATTGGCTCAAGGCAGTCTCAATACTACCTTGCATTTGCCCAAAAATATGGGTCAGTATCTTGAAAGATTAAAAGCGGCCGATGCCAGTGGTCAAGTTAAACAAGTTAAGAGTGTGGTTGAAACTTTGAACGCCAATAACTTGATGATGCAGTGGGGCGATAACCAAGTTGTGGCCAATGGTGATACAGAGCTTTTAGAAGCCAAGGTGAATATTCGTGACCTAAACCAGATCAGTAAGGACTTCTCAGGTTCTGTATTAGGGGGCTTTACCTTAATGCAAGATAAAGGCCAAGCCTTACCGACTATCTATGTCGATTTGAAGGGTAATAAGCTGGTGCTCCCAGGCGTGCTATTAGCAAAAGGCATGATCAAAGGTAAAATTGTTGATTTAGCCAAACGTCCAAGTACCTTAGTGGTTATGGCCGATGGTTTACAGGCCTCTGGCAGTAAATTTAAAAATATTTATGCTGTATTTAATGGTACTGAACAAGAGCATAGCTTAACTGTAAAAGGCGATACCACTAATGCCAATACTGATGTGGGTATCCAAGCTACAATTAAGGGAAGCTTAGATCGTAAAAACAGTAGATGGCAGGGAGTGGTCGGTGACGGTGAGGTATCAACGGAATTTGTCACGTTAGCGCAAAGCCAGCCAGCGCAGCTTATCGCCTCTTTTGGGGGTAAGACACCTGAAATCCAGTTGGCAGCTCACTGTTGGGAAGCCGTAGGTCAGAGCGGTAAGCTTTGTCTGCGAGAGAATCTGATAGCTTCTACCGGTAAAGGTCAGGTTAACGTGGCCATTCAACAAATTGACACTTCTTTGTTTGCTCCTATTATGCCTGAAGATCTCAGTTGGCAAGCCAACCTAAATGGTAAGGCGGTTGTTGAATGGGGTAAGGGGGTTGAGCCGGTAATTAATGCTACCTTATATTCTGATAATGGTAAGTTAGGTCTTGTTCAAGAAGGTCAAGAGGAAGCGATAACTGTGCCTTATAAGCGAGTGTCGGTTATTGTCAGGTCATTTGAAGAAGGCTTAAAACTGCGTACAGACATTGATAATGGTAGTGGTGCCAAAGGCTACGCTGATATTGTGATTGACCCTTATAAAGAGGACAAGCCAATATCAGGAGCTTTGGTGCTTAACGAGTTAAACTTAGCTATTTTGAAGCCTTTCTTCCCAGGTATGCGAAAGCTTGCTGGTAATATTACTATGGCAGGGGGTCTAGGCGGTACGCTGTCAAGTCCAGTATTCTATGGCGATGTCAACTTAAGAGACGCCACTGTGGCCATGTTAGACTTGCCGGTGAACCTGACCAATATCAATGCTAAGGCCAAGATAAGAGGTCAAAGCGCTGAGCTTGAAGGTACCTTCTTAAGTGGTGAAGGAGCTGGTGATCTATCAGGAACGGTGGATTGGAAACAAGAGCTGCAAGCTAAGTTACGTGTTACCGGTGAAGGCTTGGTGCTTACTCAGCCGCCACTGCTGTATGCGGAGGTCAATCCAGACTTCAATATTATCGTCAAGCCGATGCAGAAGTATGTCAATATTGTCGGCGCAGTTTCAGTACCGACTGCTACTATTAGACCGCCAGAGGCTAACGAAGAGGTCATCACTAAGTCTGAAGACGTTGTGGTTTTAGACCGTGAATTAGTGAACAGAATCGAGGATGTACTGGCAATCTCTAAGCCTTGGTCGATTAATGCCGATATCGGTGTAGATTTGGGCGAAAATGTTAACTTCCGAGGCTTTGGTGCAGTATTGCCATTAGCGGGGGCAGTGCATATCACCCAAAAAGGTCAAGGGCTAATGAATGCGTTAGGGGTAGTTCAAGTTAGTCGCCGAAGTACCGTTGATGTCTTTGGTCAAAACCTTGAGTTGAACTATGCTCAAGTGCGGTTTAATGGTGATGTGGTCAACCCTCGACTAAGTATTGAAGCGGCTAAAGAAATTGAAGGTCGTACTGTGGGCTTACGTGTGAAAGGTAGAGTTTCAGAACCGAACATTGTGGTCTTTAATAATGCAGGTTTAACTCAGCAGCAAGCCATGAATGCATTGGTGACAGGACGTATCTCTAATCCAGGTGCCACTCAGATTAGTGAAGAGGGCTTTAAGTCAGAGGTTACCAATAACTTGGCTGCAGCTGGTCTAAGCCTAGGGTTAACAGGTACTCGAAGTCTAACTAATACCATTGGAGATGCCTTTGGCTTAGAGCGTCTGACCATTGATGCTTCTGGTACAGAAAGCGATACCAATGTTAACGTCACGGGTTATATTACTCCAGATTTGTATATCCGTTATGGGGTAGGCGTGTTCAATGCCCAAAGCACCTTGTCGTTACGTTATCAGTTGACGCGTCGTATCTATATTGAAGCTACTTCGGCGGTAGAAAACGCAGTGGATGTTGTGTATAGCTTCAACTTCTAATAAAAATCAGGGAAATTAATAAAAGTAAAGGACATAAAAATAAGGGGTAACTTTTTACGGTCACCCCTTATTTTTTGCAGTTTTATTTGTTTATTTGGTTAAGATGAGTCTATTGTTTCGGGTTAGACGTAGGCGGTATTCTTCTCCCTCGTGCTGAATCCTTACTTCTTTGGTTAAAGCAAATAAATGCTCTGACTGTAACATAGGAAGTTGGTTGTCACGAAGGTGAAGTGCTCGAGAAATGATAGTGGCCATAAGCTTATTCCTTAAGTTAGAAGTTATTTGGGTTCTACAGTTGGAGAGAGACAAATAAAAATATTTCTAATTGATAATGATTATCATTAGCTTTAATTATTATTATTTATTATGCGCGATATTGCAAGAGTTTTATCAAAATAAATTTAGACTATGATTTTATGCCATGATTTTATAATAAGATAAGGGAGTAATGACTAGCATAGGCATTAGTCTACTGCCTGTAATAAATGACTTTTTATGATCAAGAGAGTAAGGATGGAACTGTGATAAATATCGATGTCGCCGTGGCGGTAATCCACTTTGGTGAGCAATACTTATTGGGATTTCGTAATGCTAAGCAGCATCAAGGTAACCGTTATGAGTTCATCGGAGGCAAAATTGAAACTAATGAGAGTGCTAAGCAGGCTCTTATTCGTGAGGTTTTTGAGGAAATAGGGTTAGATATAGCCACCCATAGTGTAATAAATCCTTTGGGAGTACTACGTCATCATTATGCAGATGTTGAGGTAGCTAGTAAATCAAAAACGGTATGTCTACATGTATATCGAGTGGCATTAAGTGAGCAGCAGTTCATAGACTTTGCTGATCAAAAGGAGGGCTGTGAAGGTCAGCAGCTACAGTGGGTGAGTCAAGAGGATTTAATTGGTAATAAGTACCCGCTCCCTGATGCCAATAAAACCATATTACAGTGGTTGAGATTACCTAGCACCATAGCGATTACTCAAGAAGTTGGCTCTGTGTCAGCAGTTAAGAATAGTACCGCTTGTGTTGAAGGCGGTACAGCCTGTCATACCCAAAGCACAGCTAAAGATCAGCGGTCACAGCAATGGCTTGACTATTATCAGCAAAGGCTGCCTGAGCAGGCCTGTGTCTATGTCAGACTAAAGCAGTCCAGCTTATCTCAGCGTAAAGATCAGGTATTAGCCTTGCTCGCCATTCGACCAGATATCAAGTTAATCATAGACTATGAGTTGGCTAATCATTTATATCAGTATCAGCATGGCGATAGCGCAATAACAGGTCAAATTATCGCTCAGCATTTAACTCAACAGGCGTGTACCGACAAGGATATTAAGCTATTATCGGCATTACCACTGACTATAAGTGCTCACAGTGAGGCCAGTATTCAACAGGTAAATAACTTGGCACAATATCGATTAAGCCAGGATTTATCCCCCGTGGTGGGTGTTTTTGTTTCCCCAGTGCAAGCAACAAATACCCATCCTGAAGCGACAGCTTTGGGCTGGGATGGATTTTCTGCTTTGGCTCAAGGTAGCGAAGTTCCTGTCATTGCTTTAGGCGGCATAGCGCCAGAAGATATCGGGCAAGTACGACATTATCAGGGAGATAAAGTAGCAGGAATAGGTAAGTTTTTAACGTAACCTCACCAAAAAATAAAAATAGAACAAGGGATTTACAAACCGTAGCGTAATACTACATTTTTTGGATAGTAAAGAGAGTAGTCGAGTAATAGGATGGCTATATCAAATATTACAGTATAAAAAATACAGCTAATTATCAGCTAATTTAATGGAAGCTCAGCCAGTAGTAAGTAAGCTACTGGCTCAAAATGGCTTTTGTCAAATTACTCATAAATTTATATTACACTTATAACTATCTCGATACTAT
>JAHHUJ010000112.1 GCA_020024075.1 Psychrobacter sp. | reverse complement strand
CAGGCTTTGCTGAGGGCATTGCATCGCAATACAAATGTTCGACATCAGGCTATTGGAGAGTTTTTGCAAGATTTTAACCCAGACAATAGTGCCTCCTTGTCTGAACCTGAGCCACTTATTAAAAGAAATCCTTTATTGGTATGGCATGGCATTTGCTTAGTACAGAGTATCGTTATTATTTATTTACTGATTAAATTTTTACCAAGCAGCTAGTACACAAAGCCTCTTTAGGTCTTGCAAGTGGCTGTTTGAGAACATCAATTGGTAATGATTTTTCAACTGCCGCTTTAGTGGCTAAGGTCTCTCATGCCAGCTTTATTCAATACCAGTCAGACTCATAGTGCATTACACACTTTGTCTGAACAGCCTCATTGTCCTAATAGCCCATCAAGCGATGTGGTTATTGTAGGGGCGGGCATGGCCGGTAGTCGTCTGGCCATAAAACTTGCCACAGCTTTGCAGATGCAGGCAGACAAGCCTAGGATTGTCTTGATTAGTAAAGAGCGTGAAGTGGGGTATAACCGTATCATGCTATCGCCTGTGTTAGCAGGCGAGACCAAATTCGAGCAGACTTATTTATATGATAAAAGTGAGTATGACAATTTAGGTATCACAGTGCTTGCAGGCGTGGGTGTTACCAAGATTGACACTCAACATCAGCAAGTGTTGTTGGACAATAATCAGTCTCTTGACTACGGCAAGCTGATTATCGCCACTGGATCAACTGCTCGTGTCATTGCTTTCCCAAATCATACTGCCAAAGGTGTGCATGTCTTTCGGGATGTGGCAGATGTGACTGTGTTGAGTGACTACGCTAAGCAAGGAAAAAAAGGGCTGGTGATTGGCGGGGGTGTGCTGGGATTAGAAGCAGCTTGTGCTTTAAGCGCACAAGGGGCTTGCATGACTGTGATTCATGTAGATGATTATGTGCTCAATCGTCAGTTAAATTTGCCAGCTGCCCTTATGCTACAGCAAGAGCTGGCTTGTAGAGAGGTGGGGCTTGAGGTATCGGCTGCTACCTCAAGCATTGAAGTTAATGCAGACAATGAGGTTATTGGGCTGAGTCTAAAAGATGGTAGAACGCTACCGGCGGATTTTATTGTTATGGCGGTGGGGATTACTCCCAATACCAAGCTGGCAGCTGATAGTGGTATTCAGGTTAATCGCGGTATTGTGGTTGATGAATATATGCACAGCAGCTGTGACCATGTTTATGCTATTGGTGAATGTATCGAGATTAATGAAGAGCTTTTTGGCATGGTGTCCTCAGTTAATCAACATATCCAGACCTTATTGAGCGTACTGACTTTGCCCGACAATAAATCGCAGTGGACTCCTTTTGTCGGTACTCCCTTAGCTTTAAAGCTTAAAGTATCCGGCATAGCGGTTTTTTCTTCAGGTCAAGTTGAATTTGATGAAAATGAGCAAGCATTAATAGAAACGGTTGTTTTTAGACAAATAGATAGCGATCAATATCACTGTCTATATATCAAGGGTAACTGTCTGGTAGGGGCGGTATTGTATGGCGAAACCAGTGAAGGTAACTTTTATAGTCAGCTTATTAATGAGCAAATTGATATCTGTGAATTTAAGCAAGATCTGATATTTGGTGCGGCTTATTGTCAGCCTTTAATACAGCAGAAGTCAGCCAGTACGGGTGCAGTGGCTTAAATACAATCAATTTATTGTCTAGTAAGAGTCTTACTGCTATAAAAAAGCACTAAGGGCGTAGATATCACAGAAAATATAGCGAGAATTTTATCAAAAACAGTCAGAGCATCGATACCTTCACTTTAGATAGCCACCAAGATACGGCCGCTTGTGAGTCAGTGCAGAGCGTGCGTAGTACTTGTCCTTACTGCGGTGTAGGCTGCGGCGTATTAGCCACTGTCAATAACCTAACAGGCAAGGTAGAGGTTAAAGGGGATCCTCATCATCCTGCTAACTTTGGAAAGCTGTGTTCAAAGGGCAGTAATCTTGCCCAAACTTTAGGAGTTGAGCGCCGGTTAACTCAGCCCTATTATCAAGACAAGTTGGTATCTATGGGGCTGGCATCTTCAGTGCCATGTAATAAAGCCAGTCAGAATATTCAAGATAATCAAGTTAGTCAGAAAATTCAAAACAGTCAAAACAGTCAAGTTAGTCAAAGCAATCAAGTTAGTCAAAACCAAGAAACTGATTGGGAGAGAGTACTTGATGATGTGGCGGGTCGTTTGAACCAGACAATTTTGGAACATGGGCCACAAAGTGTGATGTTTTATGTCTCAGGGCAGCTACTAACAGAAGATTATTATGTGGCCAATAAGCTGATGAAGGGGTTTATTGGTAGTAATAATATTGATTCAAACTCTAGGCTATGTATGTCTTCAGCAGTGGCGGGTCATAAGCGGGCTTTTGGGGCAGATCTGGTTCCAGGCAGCTATACTGATTTTGAAGACTGTGACTTATTGGTGTTGGTCGGCTCAAATATGGCTTGGTGTCACCCTATATTATTTGGGCGTTTTTTACAGGCTAAGAAAGATAATCCTAATAAAAAGCTGATAGTCATAGACCCAAGACGTACTGATTCTTGTGAATTTGCAGATTTGCATTTACCCCTTGCCCCCGGAAGTGACAGTCATTTATATAACGGCTTGCTTAAATATTTAAATGATAATGGTTATAAAGAGGCTAGTTACACCTCAAAATGTGAGGGCTTAGAAGAGGCGTTGGCCAGCGCTGAGGACTGGAGCCTACAAGCAGTGGCCACAGCCACTGAGTTAGATATAGAACAAGTTAAGCAGTTTTATCAGCTTGTGGCTGCCAATAACAAGACGGTCACCGCTTTTAGTATGGGAGTGAATCAGTCCAGTAGTGGCACTGATAAAGTCAACGCTATCATTAATACCCATTTATTGACAGGGCGTGTCGGAAAGCCAGGGGTAGGTCCTTTTTCATTGACAGGTCAGCCTAACGCTATGGGCGGGCGTGAAGTTGGGGCGTTATCTAACTTGTTAGCTGGGCATTTGCAGCTAGATAATGTAGAGCACAGACAAGCTGCTGAGCAGTTTTGGCAGTCAGCACAGCCCATTGATGCTAAACCAGGAGTTACAGCCTGTGCAGTGGCCGATGCGATACTCGAAGGTAGTATAAAAGCACTGTGGATTGTCGCTACTAACCCAGTTGTAAGCCTGCCAGAAGCTGAGAAGTTTCGTAAGGCGTTGGCACAATGTGATTTGGTTATAGTTTCTGAATGCTCAAAAGACAGTGATACTCTGCGCTGTGCAGATATTGTGTTGCCCGCTCAGAGCTGGGGTGAGAAATCAGGTACTGTGACTAATTCTGAGCGCCGAATTTCTCGCCAGCGTGGGTTCTTACCGAGTGCAGGGGAGTCTAAGCCTGATTGGTGGATATTCTCACAAGTAGCCAAGCGTATGGGATTTGGAGGGTTTGATTATACTGACCCTAGTGAGATTTTTTTGGAGCACGCCGCTTTAACCAGTTATCAAAATGACAGATATCCAAGACAGCTTGACTTAATCGCTGAGCTACAAGAGCAGGGTCAAGGCTATGATGAGATGGATCCCATGCAGTGGGGCGGTAAATATATTGATTTAATTGCCCCAGACTTTAGGCACAAAGCTCCCCAGTTTTTGGCCATTTATCCGCCCAAACAGGCAGGTATGGTCAATAGATTTGCTGTGTCTCCAGAAGCAGCCGTGAGCACCAAAAAAAGTGGCTTTAACAACATAGGATTGAATCAAACAGTAACAACAAATAATCAGCTGTCATTACGCTTAATCACCGGAAGACTACGTGATCAGTGGCATACCATGACTCGAACGGCTTTAGCGGCTCAGTTAAATCAACAGCAGACAGTACCCACTTTGAGCATACACCCTGCCGATGCCAACCTCTTAGGAGTCATAGATAAGGACTTTGTATCTATTCAAGCAGAGGGGGGAGCAACAGTAGACTGTACAGGTTTTGCATCTAAGGTCATGGCTCAAATAGAGGTCAGCGATGAGATGCGGATGGGCGATGCTTTTATGCCGATGCACTGGAGTGATGCTTTTGCTAGTTTGGCAAGAGTGGGAACCCTTATTCCCACTAAAGTTGATCCCTTATCTGCTCAGCCAGAGTTAAAAAACTCAGCCATAACGATTGAAGCCTTAGAAGTTAGCTTATTAGGCCGTATTTTAGTGCATCCTGATTGGCTTGACTCTGTATTGGTGCAGCTGCGTCAAATGTCTGGTCAAATCCCGAATAGTCATACAAAGCAGTTTGCTCCGTCTTTGATTTGGAGTCTTAGTCGTCAACAAGACAGTGTTTTAATTAACTTAGCTACCTGTGATGAATCGGTGAGTAAAACCTGGTTAACTGCTAAGTATTGGCAGCAATTTGTAGACTCTATCGTGCCTAATAAGCTGCGATCTAATGAAGCGGGTAAAGAAAATAGAGAGGATAAAGAGTCGGGCAGTCATAGCCCTGATAAGTCTTTAGCTACCAGTGTTATGCTAAATAGGGCGGCACAGCAGTTACGTTACGTGGTTTGTCAAAAAAACACCTTGCCAACCCCGAACTCTACTGAGCAAAATCCAGAGCAAGTGAGGCTGGTATTGTATATTGCTCCTAGCTTAGAGCAGCTGCCAAATACGCATTGGCTAAACAGTTGCTTCGCGGATATGAGTGAGGTTGCTTCGGTTAAATGGTTGTTGGCCGGTAGACCTGCCACAGGTTATGTCGATCCTGGGGCGATAGTCTGTGCCTGTATGGGGGTAGGCGAAAATACAATTATTGATGTGATCACCTCTCAAGGGGCTTCGGATGCTATTGAGGTGGGCAAATTATGTCAAGCGGGGACGAACTGCGGCTCTTGCATTGGTCAAATAAATGAGCTTATTAAACAGGTTATCCCAAAAAAGGAGCTGGCATTGGCTTAAAACTGGCATATCAATTGCAGCTTAGAAGGTTATGAGCACAGTAACTTAAATATACCACGCCAAGGAGCATCCCAATCATGACTGAGCTAGGTGATATTGAGCTAGAAAGCATTAAGCTCGAAAGTATAATTACAAAAGATGCTTGGTCTAAGCAAGCCAAAAAAGGGGCGGTCTATTTAATAGGGGCAGGTCCTGGTGATCCTGAGTTATTGACTCTCAAAGCTTATCGTATCATGCAACAAGCAGATGTAGTGCTCTATGATAGCTTGGTATCTGAGGATATTTTGGATAGCTGCTGTCAACAAGCGACCAAAATATTTGTGGGTAAGCGCTGTGATAATCATGCCCTACCACAAGAGGAGATCAATCAGCTTTTAGTGACTCAGGCTCAAGCCGGCAAATGCGTGGTGCGCCTAAAAGGAGGGGACCCTTTTATTTTTGGTAGGGGCGGGGAAGAATTACAGACTTTGGTGGCTAATGGGGTGTATTTTGAGTCTATTCCAGGTATTACCGCTGCTAGTGCTGCTGCTAGTAGCGCAGGCATTCCTTTAACTCATAGACAGTGTGCTCAGTCTGTTAAATTTGTAACCGCGTTTAAAAAGACTAAGACCCCAAATCAGGATTATACTGAAATGTTAGACTCAACCCAGACTTTAGTACTGTATATGGGGCTAAATCAGCTGGCAAGTTTGACCAAAGGACTGGTAGAGTCGGGACGAGATAGTGATACACCGTTTGCTATAGTAAGCCATGCTAGTCTGCCCACACAGCAAGTTTTGGTAGGTTCATTACAAGATATTGTCGGCAAGCAAAAACAGGCCAATTTGCCAACACCTGCGTTATTAATCATCGGGGAAGTGGTTAATCTGCATCAGCAATTCTCTATCTATAATTTAGCCGATTTACAGGTTCAGCGTGAATTTGCTGAAAGTCATAATGTTTCAGAGTTAGTGGTCTAGAACCAGTTTACATGGTAATAGTTGAGAAAGACTATAAGTAGCTATTGAAAACTATATAGTCGAAGGTTGAATCAAAAAAAGAGGTGGGTAAAAGCCCACCTCTTTTTTATGGATGTACCCTACAATCGTTAGACAAATTATTGGGTAAAACTGGCAAAGTTAAACCTTTGGTTTTAACAGTGGATATACCATATTTTCAGGAGAGATAATTTTATCTAGTGTTTCTTGATCTAACAACTTCTCTTCTAAAACGATATTGTAGATACTGCCGCCACTTTCTTGTGCCTTTTTGGCAATACGACTAGAGACTTCATAACCAAGATATGGGTTTAACGCAGTTACTAGACCAATGTTGCTTAACACTTGCTCACGGCAATAATCATCATTCATTTCAATACCATCAACACAGCGAGTGGCAAAGGTTTCACAGATATTTGCCATCATGCTTAGGCCGGTAAATAAGTTAAATGCCATCACCGGCTCAAATACGTTTAATTGTAGCTGACCCGCCTCAGAGGCAAACGCAATCGCATGGTCAATACCCAGCACGTGGAAACAAGCTTGGTTCACCACTTCTGGAATCACAGGGTTAACTTTACCTGGCATAATTGAGCTACCTGGCTGCATTTGTGGAATGCGATATTGACCAAGGCCAGCTCGAGGGCCTGAAGATTGTAAGCGGATATCGTTGGCGATTTTTGATAAACGAGTGGCCAATAGACGTAAGTTGCCAGAGAGTGCCACATAGGTACTGGTATCTTGCGTGGCTTGTACCAAATCTTCTGCGGTGTAAAAAGGCTTGCCAGTAAGCTCTGCTAGGACAGCGGCGACGGTTTCTGGATAATCAGTAGGGGCGTTAATTCCAGTACCAATGGCAGTCGCGCCCATATTGATTTCATACAGCAGGCTACGAACTTCTTCAATGCGCTTTTTTTCAGCCTTAATCCTGGTGGCGAAGGCGTTAAACTCTTGCCCAGCTGTCATAGGCACCGCATCTTGTAGG
>JAHHUJ010000111.1 GCA_020024075.1 Psychrobacter sp. | reverse complement strand
CTTAACCCTATTTTATTAACGTTGACAGTAAGTTGGCTTTGCAAGAATTTTGCCGCATCATTACCTTGTAAGGTGAATTGTTTAAAAGATAAGTTACTCACAATTAGAATCCTTTGTTAGTTGCTTTGATTAAGTTGTTGTCATAGATAGCGGTAAAGGTATTGAATATAGTGCCAGTTATTATAGAGGCTTGGCAATTAAGCTATGTAATTAGCTGTATGCAAAAGGCTACTGTTGTTTATTTTGGCATGGCTAATGGGCTTATTTTGGCAAGGCTAAAGGGGCTAGAGCAAAAAGCTGTGGTTTAGGCTACAATACTAAGCGATATGAATTCAATACTATATTTTAAATAATAGAAATGAGGATAAAATGAGTCTACCTAATTGCCCTAATTGTGATTCTGATTTAACTTATGAGGATGGTGCCTTATTGGTTTGTCCAATGTGTGCTCACGAGTGGACAGCTGCTGAGTCAGATGGCACTGTGGCTACCGATGAGCCTGATAATGTGATTCGTGATGCGGTTGGTAACGAGCTACAAGATGGTGATGCTGTGACTGTGATTAGAGATCTAAAAGTAAAAGGCTCTTCTACACCGCTTAAAGTAGGTACTAAGGTGAAGAGCATTCGCTTAATCCATGACGCACCAGATGATCATGATATCGACTGTAAGATTGATGGCTTTGGTCAAATGAAGCTTAAGTCTTCTGTGGTAAAAAAAGCCTAAAGCAGTAGCAGCTAAAGTAATAAGTCTGCTATATTAACCACGCTATTAACAACAAACCTCGTAGTGACTTACTACGAGGTTTTTTATTTTTTATCACACAAGAGGGCAGTAACAAATCTAACTGATACTCTAACCAATAAACTAAGCAACAATCTAACTAAGCAGCTATCTAACTAAGCAAAAAGGAAATTAAAAACCACCCTCAACTGGGCAGCTTAGGGGTTATTCCATAGAAATTTTAAGGGTTTGGACAATAAACGCATAAAACAATTCATAGGTAGTAATTTTGGCTAAATAAACCCCTTAGTATTTGCTATAATTATAGTTAAATAAATCTATCTAATTATATGTAATTAGATGGTTAACGCTGAGGAGTAAGTATGTCAAAGAAAAGAAATAAGCCCGAAAGAGTTAGTGATGACTATGTAACTAATGGTAAGAAAATTGAGCAGTACGAAACGCAGAAGAAAAAAGATGGCTCACGAATCAAAACCAAAGAAGTGATCGATCAAGTTCTGCTAAAAGACTTAAATGAAGGAAACTTTGAGGGCATCTCTGACCACTTACAAGCTCTAATTCATGACGCGTCGCCTGATGATCTTGAAAAGCTAAAAGATCTTTTTGCAAAGCATGCCCTAGCCAATACAGTTAGAACAGGCACTCAAAAAGATGATGAGTTGTCAGATAATTGGCGTGAAGGGGGATATCCTTACAAAAACCGCTTGTCACGTAAGACGTATGAGAAGCAAAAGTATCATTTACAAGTTGAACTATTAAAACTACAGAAATGGGTTCGTGAGACCGGACAAAAAGTAGTTATTGTATTTGAAGGTCGAGATGCTGCTGGTAAAGGGGGCTCAATTAAGCGTTTTATGGAGCATCTAAACCCTCGTAGTGCTCGTGTTGTTGCTCTAGAAAAACCAACTGAGCGAGAATTAGGGGAGTGGTACTTCCAGCGTTATATTCAGCACCTACCTTCTACAGGTGAAATGGTATTGTTTGACCGCTCTTGGTATAACCGTGCTGGTGTTGAGCGAGTAATGGGTTTTTGTACCGATGAGCAGTACGAAGTTTTTATGAAGCAAACTCCTGAGTTTGAAAAGCATTTAATTGATTCAGGTATTCATCTGATTAAATTCTGGTTCTCTGTGAGCCGTGAAGAGCAACGTCGCCGCTTTAAGCAGCGTGAAGCTCATCCACTGAAGCAGTGGAAACTCTCTCCTATTGATATGTCATCCCTTGATCAGTGGGATGACTATACTTTAGCTAAAGAGGCTATGTTCTATAATACTGATACAGCCGAATCGCCTTGGATTGTTATCAAATCAGATTGTAAAAAGCGTGCCCGTCTAAACGCCATGCGTTATGTGCTAAATAAACTTCCCTATGAAGGCAAAGATGACAAGCAGGTAGGTCATGTTGATCCACTAATTGTAGGCCGTGCAGGTGCTTTATACGAGTTGGGTGAAAAGTCAGACTTGAGCATCTAATTCACCAAGCTTGACCAGTTAATTTGGTCAACTTAATAAAAGAGGAGCAATCATTGATTGCTCCTCTTTTTATTTTTTATAACTATTGCATAACGTTTTAAGCTTTATAGTTAATTCAAAACTACGTATTCAAAACTACGTATTCAAAACTAGGTGTTCTACCAGATTGGCATTAAGCTAGGCAGTTATTTTACCCAATTTAACCAATCTAGAAGTAATAGAGCCTTTGGTACGCTGATGACGCTCAGCTAGAATATCTACACTATCACCATTATCAAACCCTGTATTAAGCTTATCTTCTTCCTCTGTGTTCCAAGGCTTACCTGCATTAGCGGGCAACTGTGCTTGGCGCTCAATCCATCTCATACGGGCTTGAAGCGCAGCAATGGCCACTTGTAATGCCCTTTGAATATCATCATCTAGACACAGGCTCTTAGGCGTTAGCGGCTCATCGGACAGAGGATTAATACCTGTACTGAGCTTTTCGATAATATTCAGAGCTTCAAAAGTGTGCATCGGTATTGCTGCATTAGATTGGGCCGATGATTCTACTGCTGTTTGTTTATCATCCATGAGGTATAACTATTCCTTTTGATGGAGGTTCGGCTTAGTTTATTTCGTTTTGTTTAGTCCTTTTTTCGATGTTAATGATTAAATTAACTAAATTATCTTATCATTAAGACTAATCAATAAAAACATTTTCTTTTAAGCTCAGTACGTCACACTGACCCATATCCCACTCATGGTGACTGACGACGATTAGCAGTCCTTGCTTTTGGTGCTCGCGTATACTGTTCCAAACTCGTTCACGGGTCTCAGAATCTAGTCCAGCGAAGGGTTCATCAAGGAGTAAAACTCGGCGCGGCTTTAACAGTAGTCTAGCTAGAGCAATGCGTCTGGCCTGACCCCCAGAGATGGCTGCCCCATATTCGCCTAAGGCAGTCTGCAATCCTTGTGGCTGCGCTTGTAGCCAAGGCAGTAAACCTACTTTATCCAAAGCAGACAGTAGTTCATCTTCAGTAGCGTCAGGCTTACCAAGGCGGAGGTTAGCCGCCAATGTTTGATCAAAAATATCCAATTGTTGCCCAAGATAGCCCAGCTGATCTTGCCAATTATAAGCAAACCAATTTTGCTCATTGAGTGTTATTTCACCTGATTGCACTGGCAACTCACCGGCTAAAGCTTGTAGTAGCGTGGATTTACCACAGCCGGAAGGGCCTTTGATAATCAAGGGAGTACCAGACTGGATACTGACGCTGACCTCTTTGGCACCTACCAAGGCCCCTGCAATCTTGGCAGAAACATTGGACAGTTTAGCGTGCATGGGGCCCGTTGGTAATGCCAGCCCCGTTTCAATATCCGTAGCCGCTGTATTATTAAGCTCTGCTTGATTGGTTGTAGGATGTAGCAGTGCATTGAGTCTGTCTTTGGCAGAGATGCTATTGCCTAAGGCTAAATAGTGTTGACCCAGAGGCACAATAATCTCTTGAATGCCCAGTAGTCCTAAAGTTACCGCCAGTACTAAAGGGACATCTATGCCAGCGGTGATAGGAGCAGAGGAATCAGTCATTTTATATATTGAAAATAAGACGACCAATACGGTGGCATAAAAGAACCACTGGATAAGCAGCATATAACTAGAGCGAAGTTTCTGTGCCTTCCATTCTAAGGTCTGTAGTTTATCGTCTTGGGCAATATAACTGGCAGTTTGTGTTTGCCATTGTTGCCAAAGCAGCAGCTGAGTGATGATTGCCAGTGGTGCCAACAGCTTTTGGCGTCTAGATTCTGCAACTTGGGATAAGTGCTTGGCGCTTTGAATACCTTTAAGACTAGCCATAAAAGGCAGTAGTAAAGCGGATAATAGTAATAGGTAAATCACACCCTTACTGAGGGCACTTAGTGGCAGGGCCCAACTAATAAATGCGGCTAACAATAACATGGACACACTACCAATGAGCCAAGGTGAGATGACCCTGAGGATAAACTCATCTAACTTATCAATATCACTTACCAAGCGGTGCATATACTGTGAAGCATGTAGGGTATTGCGCTGCTGAACTAAGGGTAGGGCTGCCAATCGATTAAAAAATCGTAAGCGCAGCTTCTTTAATAAGTCAAATACCGCATTATGCGATACCATCAGCTCACCATAGCGCCCAGCTGTTCTTGCCATGGCAAGCATCCGAATAATGCCGGCGGGCAGCATATAGTTAAAGCTGTGAGAACCAACCGCAATCATCCCTGCCAAAGCAGCACCGGTAATAAACCAGCCAGAGACCATCAACAAGGCAATCATAGAAATGGCAGTGACCAATCCTAAGATCCAAGATATCACCCACAGATCAAAAGAGGGCTTAAACATATCACGCAGGCGGAATACGGGAGGATTGGCCGTCGATGGAGATTGCTGATCTGAGCGTGTAGTAGATTTAGCTAAAAGTTGTTTAGTCATGTTCTTCTCCCATTACCGTTACTGCTGCAGGTAGTGACAGCTTAATGACGTTATCTAGCCAACTAAGTTGCTGGTGGGCATGAGTAATCCAAATCACTGTCTTACCTTTACTAACACGTTGCAGTAGCTGATGGACTCTATCTGCAGTGTCAGGATCTAGATGTTCTGTGGGTTCATCTAGCAGCCATAAGCTGTCTTGTCTAAGCAGTAATTGAGCAATCCCCAAACGCTGCTGTTGTCCGCCAGAGAGTCCTTGGCCTCTATCTCCAAGCTGGGTGTCAAGTCCTTGTGGCAGCCGTTTAATCAGCTGCCATAGCTCAACCTCTTCTAGAGCTGCGATTAACTGTTGGTCACTGGCATCTGGATTGGCAAGTCGTAAATTCTGAGCAATGGTTAACGGCATGAGTGCCACTTGTTGTGCCAGATAGCCAATATGCTGTCTTAGCTGCGACTGAGGCACTTGTGTGATATCAATGTTGTGTCCATTGGCAAGGCTAATCTCAATTTGACCTTGATAGTCAACAAAGCCCATTATGGCCTGCAGTAGGCTAGATTTCCCACTACCACTGTCTCCCACTAAAGCCACTCGCTGTGCCGGTTGTAACGTAAAGCTCACTGGGGCTAAGCGGGTACGATAAGTCTGTGCTTTGGGGCTAGAGGATGCAGAGTCATTGTCGCTGACTGGGTCAGTAATGGCAGTGCGAATGCTTAACTGGTTAATGTTTAACCCAAAAGCTTGCGATAAATCCACAAGGCTCAAGTTATTTGTGGCCGCTGGTGTGATATCTGAGACACTATGAGTGCTTGATTGGGCCGCTGTAATACTTGATTGAGCTGCTGTAATAATAGGCAACAGACTTTGAACAGCCCCCTCAGCTTCCGCCTTGGCATGATAATCTGCCCCAAGCTGACGAAGGGGAACATAAAATTCAGGAGCCAACAGTAAGATAAATAATGCCCCAAAATAAGCCACCGGGACATGACCTTTATCCCACGGCAAAATTCCCATTAGCCCAAAGCCAAGATAGACTGCCACCAGAGCAATACTCAGTGCCGCCAATAGCTCCAAAACAGCACCATTTAAAAAAGCAATTTTTAATACATCCATAGTGCGGCGACGGTAATCTTCACTGCTAATGGCTAGGTCTTGCTCGGCAATAGAGGTTGCTTGTAAGCGTTTCAGCGTTGGCATTCCGCGAATCCAATCCAAAAAACGGCCACTTAATTGAGATAAGGCACCAAATTGGGCAGCGCTTTTTTTGGCAGTGAGGTGGCCGATAAGAATCATAAATATCGGTACCAGTGGGGCAGTCATTAATAGTAGGGCAGCGGCAAATTTGCTTTGCCAAGCCACAGCAATTAATAAGATAAAAGGGGTAGTTACGGTAACTTTCTTTTGGACACTAAAACGGCTAATGAAGCCATCTAAGGCATCCGTTTGATCAATAATCTGACTGGAGATGCTACCGTCACTGCCAAAGTGGCGTAAATTAGGCCCTAAGTGAGCCATGGTGGTTAATAATGATTGCCTTAGTTGAGTTCGGACTTGTAAGCTGGCACGCGTACTTAACAGCTCCCGTCCCATATTTAATAAGGGGCGCAGCACAAAACAAGCCAGCAACGCCCCAAACCATATTAAGTTAACCCCGGTAGATAAAGGCACCTCATCAAAATAATTGGTCAACCATAAGCTAAATATATTAGCGAGAAGCCAAGCTTGTCCTACAAAGAGTAGGGTACTAAGGACTGTGAGTAGCCATGCAAGATTTAAAGGGCGGCGCACAGTATTTATCAGCTGTTTTAAAAAGCTTTTTTCGGCAGTTGAAAGGGTGGCCATAGTCGTTTCTGTCTTAGAAAAAAGAAAAAGTTATGAGATGTAAAAATTAAAAATGGTGCAACAATAAGAGTATACTTTAATAAGCATTCTAAGCTTACTGCTTTGAAAAGCCAATGTATGTTAATGTATCTAACTAACGTGGCAGTAAAGACCACCCACTTATTAAGGTAAGTACATAGGGTTTAAGGTAAGTATATAGAGTTTAAGATAAATAAATAAGGTAAGAAAAAGTTACATTGATGATAACTGTGAAAGAAATTTAAATGATATCTGGAACAAATATTGATATTTAGGTAATATAAGCACAGTAAATCCATAAATTAATAATGGATTTATTTAAATACCCATAATGGAGTTATTTAAATACCTATTTCGTATTACATATACAACACTCTATTGGTTTATATATTAT
>JAHHUJ010000110.1 GCA_020024075.1 Psychrobacter sp. | reverse complement strand
ATATTAAGCTTAGGATATTGAGATAAAATAAGAATACTGAACTAATATAAGAATATCGAAATAACAATAGGGGCTGTCATATGACAGCCCCTATTGTTATTAAAGTAGATTATACTTGTTAACTCAGCAACTAACGTTTATGTGAGCCTTTTTTGTACTTCAGATCACGGCGCTTTTGACGGGCCTCTGATACCCCAGGTCTAAGCTTTTTGGAAGAGGTGGTCTTCTTGCCCGCATAAGGGTTGGTGTTTAGTTTAAACTCAACTCTTAATGGCGTGCCCTCTAACTTAAACACTTTACGGAATTCGTTTTCTAGATAGCGTTGATAGCTTTTTGGTAACGATCCAGTCTGGTTACCATGAATTACAATGATAGGTGGGTTATGACCGCCTAAGTGAGCATAACGTAGCTTAATACGGCGCCCGCCTGACATAGGAGGCGGATTGGCAGCCACAGCATCCTCTAGAATCTGAGTTAAACGGTTGGTGGATACCTTAAACATCGAAGATTGATAAGCTTTATGAATCGAGGGATATAAGTTACCTACGTTAGTACCATGCAATGCCGAAATGAAATGTACTTTGACATAAGGAATGAAGCTAAAGCGGCGATCAAGCTCGAAGCGAATCAAGTCTTTTTGATCCTCTGACAGACCATCCCATTTGTTAATTGCCACCACGATAGCGCGGCCTGCCTCTAGAGCATAGCCGAGCATATGCAGATCTTGGTCAACAATGCCTTCTTGAGCATCAATAACTGCCACGACCACATTAGCGTCTTTAATCGCTTGCAGAGTCTTGACAACAGAGAACTTTTCTACTTTTTCATCGATACGGCCACGACGGCGCACACCTGCTGTGTCAATGATTACGTAATTTTTGCCGTTACGCTCATAAGGGATATAAATACTGTCACGTGTGGTGCCAGGCATATCATATACCACAACCCTATCTTCACCCAGCATACGGTTTACTAAGGTAGATTTACCCACATTAGGACGACCAATAATGGCAAGCTTTAAGCCATCTTGATCCTCTTCCTCAATATCCTCAGGCATATCTTCAGTGAGGTCATCTAGTAAGTTGGCAATACCACGACCATGACTGGCCGTCATTGGGTATGGCTCTCCTAAGCCTAGAGCATAGAACTCAGCAGGAGCGGCATCATGTACCCCATCAATTTTATTGGCTACCAGATATACAGGCTTACCTAAGGTGTGTAGCATTTTGCCAATTTCAGCATCTGCGCCAATCATACCCGCACGGGCATCAACTACGAACACAATAATATCGGCTTCGTGGATGGCTGTATGTGATTGAGCGGACATATAGTCGTCGATACCGCCGCGACCATCATCTGCTTCACCAATACCGCCAGTATCAATGACAACAAAGGATTTGTTGTTATAGGTGGCATCACCATACTGTCTGTCACGGGTGAGACCGGACAAATCAGCCACTAGTGCCTGACGCGTTTTGGTCATTTGATTAAATATTGTCGATTTACCCACATTAGGGCGACCTATTAAGGCGACGACAGGTTTTATGGACATTTTTTATCTCACTTGGTTTTACAAGGCGTTAATGATTGAGAATGAAATCAGAGTGCTTTATAGTCAATTAATTAAATAGGAGGTCGGTTAACCACGGATTCTAGCAATCTATACCGGTCTAAGCTTATTAAACGTTATTACTAACCGCTGAAACATTACCAGCTGCTAAAACATTACTAGCCGCTAAAATATTATTGTTAACAGCCGCTTAGCCAATAAAATTAAAGTTGAGTTATTAGAAGTTAATACTTAAAATAATTTCCAGTTTGTCAAATAAAACTACCAACTCGTTATCCAAGCCCTAGAGTTATATATGGGCTTTAAAAAAAATATCGACTGCTTACTAGTGCATATATTGTGGCCAAAATAATTAGGCACACAGATTTCAGTAGTGCAGTTAGATTGCCCAGTTATGATAACATGGTTTTAACTCTCTTAATAATGAACCTATATCAATTATGTCAAGACGATCTGCCCCTTTTGTCGCGCCAGAAGATATTATCCAAGATCCTTTATCCAAGGAGGGTAAGTCACTGGCCAAAGAGTTACTTTCTACTTTGCAAGCAGATATTGCTGCTTTTCGAGCAGATCAATTCCCTCCAGATATCCTGCAACAAGTCAGAGATATGCCTATCTATCAGGGTAATAGAGATGAGGTCGCCGCTTACCACAAACGTTGGCAGCCTCTAATTGACCGTGCCTTGAGTTTTTATCCAGCCGCTTATCTACCACCTGACAACCTGCCCCTACCTGCCAGCTTAGAAATACCACAGTTTATTTATCATGTGCAGCGACTACACTTGACCAAAACTCGAGCCAAAGAGTCAAAAAACTTTGGCTCTGTTGGGGCTTTAATCGACAAGTGTGGAGAGTTTACTGAGGCTGAATGCTTGCGTCTAGAGAAGGTCTTTGCAAACGATGACACCGCCCGTTTGGTGGCTCATAGAGAGTTTATCGACCTTCGTGCTTATGTTTTTTGTAAGAACGATAAAGGGGAATTATTAGATCCTGAACGCATTAGATTTTATCGCACTGGTCTTATCATTCATGCCCTACCTGATTTTAAGATTGTGGATAGCCGTCAAAAGCCGCGCAAACAGCGCAATGATGCTTATAGCAATCCACTGGCTGATAATGGAGTTTGGAAAGTATATAAAAAGCGCTGAATGTTTGAGGTTACTACTTAACTGTTTATTAACTGTTTAAAAAATATAAATACACCAAACCGGCACAACCAAAAAAGGACCGCTAATGTTTGCAGCTTCCCTCGTTCAACCTAGCCTAATGCTTCAAGCCACTATATTTTTAGGTGCCGCTTTATTATTGGTTCCACTGGGTAAGCGACTTCACATCTCTACTGTTTTGGGTTACTTGATTACAGGTCTATTACTAGGACCTAGTGTGTTCGATGTCGCCGGGGATGCAGAAAGCTTAATGCATTTCTCTGAGTTCGGCGTGGTAATGCTGCTGTTCGTCATTGGTCTTGAGCTACAACCATCGAGATTATGGGCGCTGCGTCATTCCATCTTCGTCTTTGGTGGCCTGCAAGTTGGAGTCACTGGTCTATTATTAATGGGGCTTATTTTTCAGTTCACCCCGCTCAAGCTAGACACCGCCTTTATCGTAGGCTTTGGTCTGGCGTTATCCTCCACCGCCTTTGTACTACAAGTGCTGACTGAAAAAGAACAGCTGTCTAGCACCCATGGCCGTGAAGCCTTTACCATCTTATTATTCCAAGACATTGCTGTTATCCCGCTGCTGGCGGCCATTCCTTTTTTATCAGGGGTTCGCGAGCAGACTTATGACTTAATCTACTTTGCTAAAGTGGTGGCAGTATTTGGCGGATTATTCCTAGTTAGCCGCTATGTGGTACGGCCTTTCTTTAAGTTTGTGGCCTTAAGTGGTGCCAATGAGCTAATCACTGCTGTGGCGTTGTTTATTGTAATGGGGGTGTCTATTTTGATGGGCCAAATTGGCCTATCTATGGCCCTTGGGGCGTTCTTAACCGGGGTATTATTAGCCGATTCTGAATATCGCCATGAGCTTGAAGCCAGTATTGAGCCGTTTAAGGGCCTGCTTTTAGGTTTGTTCTTTATGTCAGTAGGTATGTTAACTGACGTTAAGCTCATCTTGGCACATCCGTTCTTTATTATTGGGGCGGCCATTGTGTTAATGATTATCAAGTTTGGGGTAATCACTGCCATTGCTCGCCTGCTAGGTAACCGCTTACCGACTAGTATTCGTCTCGGGGTGACCTTAGCCCAAGGTGGTGAGTTTGCTTTTGTGTTATTTGGCACCGCAGCCAACCAAAACGTACTAAGTCCTGAGCATGCCAACCTGCTTACCCTAATTGTGACCATCTCTATGGCATTGACCCCTATTGGGTTTATGCTGCTTGAGAAGCTTGGTGAGCCTAGATTTGCAAAAAGACAGCCAGACCGAGAGTACGACAGTATCCCTGACCATGAGCACCCCGTCATTATCGCAGGCTTTGGCCGTGTCGGTCAGATTATCGGTCGAGTGCTGCGTATGCACAATATCGAATTTACCGCCATTGAAAGCTCTGCCAACCAAGTCGATTTCGTGCGTAAATTTGGTAACCAAGTGTATTATGGCAACCCTCAGAATCCTCAAATATTAAGAGCTGCCGGGATTGAAAAAGCCCGAATATTTATCATTGCTATTGATGATGTGGAACGCTCAATTTCTACTGCACGCTACCTACATAACCATTATTCACATCTACAAATCTTGGTGCGCGCACGCAACCGTGCCCATTATTACCGCTTACGTGAAATAGGCATAACTCATATCTGGCGCGAAACTTATCTGTCTTCACTCGATATGTCACGCGAGTCGTTAGAATTATTGGGCATCTCTCCTGAGAAAGCACGGGAGACTATCACCGCCTTCCGTGACTATGACGATCAACTACTAGAGCAACAGCAAGCCATCTATGAAGATGAGGCGAAGCTCATTGAGTCAGTACAGGCCTCACTGATGGAGCTTGAGAGCTTATTCGACTCCGATCACACTGAAGGTAAAAAGCTTGACTTAGAGGAGATTGAAACCGCGGTGGGGCTCTCTAAGAAGCCATAGTCAAATGCTATTAACTATTAAAGGCTATTAGCTATTAGAAGCTAATAGCTATCAGGCTACTCTTATTTATCTACTATTGTTTATTAAGGGCTATTAGTATTAGCTACTAGAGCAAATGGGTGGTCTCTTCTTCTCATTCAGTGAAGTGATGCATTGCCATCGCTCCTGCTTTTGATCAGAGGGGCGATACATGATGTATCTCTGCCCATTTAGATTGCGATTAGGGAAAGGAATATTCCCTATGGTGGCAATCAGCACACAACTACTGGGCTTATTGCCCAAAGCTGGGGTGTGCTCTACTACCTCAAACTTAAGATTTTCACTAATCTCATTAGGCTGATAGTCAATTGGGCATTTGCCTTGAGACTGAAATTGCTGCTCAATCTCTCCAGTTGCTATGCGGGTTTGCATAAAGGTGTCTTGAATAATGCCATGCTCTTTGGGCTGAGCATATAAGGGCAAAAAGCGATTCTGCATGACAAACAATAAAAATAAAAAAATAGCAAAAGCAGCCCCAAGCCCCACCAGGCTAGTGCCCCCCTCCTTGTTTAAGTGCGCCTTTTGCTGTTCTGGCTGCTTTGGATAATCAGCCAAGACATCGGCTATCTCACGCCGTGCCATGCGATAATAATAAGCATCTGCCCATCTGCCCACCATTATTGACCAAAACAACCAAATAACAGTCGCTATCGCAATGCGGGTGAACATCTGATAGGCATCCGGCACAAAAGACATGAAGGCATATTCAAAAGCCACTAAGGCAATGACCACATTCAACTGAATAAAGGACCAGCCGGCGACAGTATATACAATACAATCTAGATACCGCTTACGATATAACAGCCAGCCAAAAGTAGCCAAGAAAGCGGCCCAGTTCCACTTAGCGGACAAATAGCCTTGTGCATCAAATTCAGAAAAACGCTTTAGATAATAAGCTTGTGAGCGATTGCCAATAAACCATTTATCAAGCTGAGTGCGTTTTTCATCCGTAATCTGCTCTTGATAAAATGGCGGCGGCGAAGTTTCTTCAATAAACAACATACCAATTTAACCTTATATGACACAACAGCGACCTAAGTCGAGACAAACTTTGACGGCTTGCACATCGTTTTATAGGTGGATTAACGTTATAATACGCCCATATTACTTTATTTTTTAGCCTTAACGCTGTTTTTTAATAGGCTTGGCTAATCCTCCCAATTTCTTCAATTTGATAACCCCAATAGTGGACGATTTTATTCATATGAGCGCTGAGAATACTCCAAACACCCCTACCACAGATAGCTTACCCACCTCTGAAACTACCGACACGAAGGACAATGCTATCGATCCTACCGCCAAAAGTACCGCTTACCAAAATGGCGATCAAGCTGACTCTGAGGCCGCTGACACTGCTTTTCCACGCCTAATCAAAACCTTTATGAAACGTCGCACCCACCTTAACAAAAATGCCGAGCAAGCGCTAACAGACCCTATCTATGCCAAATATATTGTCAATACTATGGACGATAGAGGCCAAGGTATTATCGATGGCATCACAGATTTGCGTGCTTTATTTGCTGATACCGAGCAAACACCCAATGGCCCTGATGCCCCGTTAACCTTTGAAATTGGTTTTGGGATGGGCAGCTCTTTAATTGAGATGGCCAAAGCCGACCCCAGTCGCAACTTCGTGGGCATTGAAGTCCATGAGCCAGGTATTGGCAAGTGCGCCTATATGGCCAATGAAGAGGGGCTGACCAACCTAAAAATTATCAATGGGGATGCCATCGCTTTAATGCAGCAATTACCTGACAATCATATTGACCGTATCCAGCTGTATTTCCCTGATCCTTGGCAAAAAAAGCGTCACTATAAGCGCCGCTTTGTTAGCCCCAAGCGAATGGAGATTGTCACCCGTGTTATCAAAAGTGGTGGCTGGTTCCATGCGGCAACAGACTGGGAGCATTATGCATTCTGGATGCTAGAGGTGCTCGACAACTTTGAAGGCTTAACCAATACCGCAGGGCAAGGTAATTTCACACCGCGTCCAGACTTCCGCCCTATGACTAAGTTTGAAAAAAGAGGCATTGATCGAGGTCATGGGGTTTGGGATTTAATTTATAGCAAAGACTAACTGCTATAATTCTTGGCTTATTTTGCTCTACCTAGATAGCAAAGCCAGTAACTGCTGGTAAATATAAAACTTACCATGTGGAACATTTGACGATTAACCCAAAAAACAGCCCTTATTATTTGAGTAATTTATAGTTTTTGGCTTAAATTTCTTACTCAAGAGGGCTCT